>RFHT01000542.1 GCA_003696835.1 Bacteroidota bacterium | reverse complement strand
GTCGCAGGCGGCGCAGCCGCCTGCCCAGGAGAACTCCCCTCATTTTCAAGGAGGGGCTGGGGGTGGTTGACGTAAAACATTGAAAATGAGAAGATTACACTAAAGACAAAACCCACCTGCCAGCGCCAGTTTACAACTGGGGCTGGTAGCAGGGGCCCCAGACCTACCGGGGGTTGCAAACCCCATTATCTATTTCCGAAGCAGTTGTTCCGGTGTTAAACCGGGAACGCGGGCCGTTCCTATTGGCGTGCGGGGCACGCCATGAACGGCGGTCCATTAGTTTTTTCCCGAAAGCCCCGGGCTAAAGCCGCGGGGCTAACGAATTTGCCGGGCTTCAGCATAACAACAAGGGATTTGCCTAATGCCCCGGGCTAAGGAGGCTGCCTCAGCAACCCGGCAGGCCCCAATGACCTCAACGGCACTGGGGATAATATGGAGGATAAAACTATCCTTTCTCCCCCCTCTTTCACCCTTTCCGTTATCCCATAGTTAACAAATACTCAAAAAGTCGATGGTTTTTTTAAAATAAATCCCTAACTTCACTTGCTGTGGAAGCAGTTGGGCACTTACAGAACTTTCAACCATGCGTATCAACCTACAACTGCGCATACTGGAGCAGGGAGCACGCCTGCCAATGAACTATCAGTACGAACTCAGCAGCTGGATTTACCGGGTGCTGCACGAAGGCGACCAGCAGTTTAGCCAGTGGCTGCACGAGCACGGCTACCGCCTCAATGGCAAACAGTTCAGGCTATTTTCCTTTTCCTCCCTCAGGCTGCCGCGCTACCGCTCGGAAGGCGACCGTTTTCGCCTGCTGGGCGATTACCTGGGACTGGACATCTCCTTTTGCCTCGACCCCTCGGCCGAGCATTTCATTATGGGACTGTTTAAAGAGCAGCAATACCTGCTGGGCGACCGCATCAGCCAGGTGCCCTTTCAGGTGGAGCGCATCAGCGTAAGCAAGCCGCCCTCCTTCCGCAGCCCCATGCAGCTGCGAGCCATTTCGCCCGTGTGTATCAGTAGCCAGCCGCCCGGCCGCCCCCAGCCCCTGTACCACCACCCCGGCGAGCGGGGCTACGACCAGCGGCTGCTGCGCAACCTGCTCGAAAAATACCGTGCCTACCACGCGGCCCGCCAACTGGAAGCGGAGGAAGTGCCCGACCTCAACCAGATGAGCTTCCGCCTGCTGGGCCGCCCTAAGTCGCGCCTCATCACCCTGGCGGCCCACACCCCACGCCAAACCAAGGTGCGGGGCTACCTCTACGACTTTGAGATCGCAGCCCCCGAAGCCTTGCTGCGCTTCCTCTACCATGCCGGTGCAGGCGAAAAAAACAGCATGGGCTTTGGGTGTGTGGGAATAAGGGGGTGACAGGTCGGAGCGAAGCGGAGACTCCTTTAAGGAGATGCAGGTAGCAGGTAGCAGGATGTTGATTAGCCACAAAGATCACTCAGATCACGAAGGAGTGCACGAAGGAGGACACGAAGCCAGCTGGGACAAAGATTCAAAATTCAAGATGCAAAAAGAACACGAATACGGAACCAAGGTGCGCCTGCTGCGGGTAATGCGGGCCATACTGGACTGGCCCTACGGCTACACCCGCCGCCAGCTGGCAGAACGCTATGGGGTGAGCCGCGACACCATCGACCGGGATTTTGAAGCGCTGCAACATGCGGGCTTTGTGCTGCGGGCCGACAACAAACACCGCTATGCCTTTGTGGAAGACCAGCCCTACAAGGAACTCAAAAGCCTGCTGCACTTCTCCGAAGAGGATCAACTGCTGCTGGAGCAGGCCATTGACCAGATCGCCGACCACACCCAGCGGGGCCAGAAACTCAAACGCAAGCTGGGCTCCCTCTACGACTATGGCCGCCTGGGCTACGCCTACCTGCGCAAACCTCACCTCACCAAGGTGGACCTGCTGCTGAAAGCCCAAAAGGAAAAGCGGCAGGTCATACTGGAACACTACCGCTCTTCCAATAGCGACGCCATCCGCAACCGCCTGGTGGAGGCCTTCCACATCAGCCCGGCCGACGATATGCTGCATGCCTATGACCTGGACCGCAGGGATCTGCGGCACTTTCGCCTTTCGCGCTTCCAGCGCGTACAGCTCACCGACCAGCCCTGGCAGTACGAAAACCACCACCACCTCATCAGTACCGACCCTTTCCGCATTGTGGATGCCCAACAGGTGATGGTACACCTGCGCCTCAAGGTGGGCGCCTACAATGAGCTGGTGGAACGCTTCCCCCTCACCAAACGCTACATCGAGCCCGCCGAACAAGAGGGGGTGTTCGACTTTCAGTGCAAGGTGAACCACCGCTTCCTGGGTATCACCAACTTCATCCTGGGCCACTACCACCAGTGGATAGAGGTGCTCGCCCCCGACGAACTGCTGGACCACCTGCGCAAAACGGTGGAAGACATGCACTTTTGAAGAGATGTTGATGGCTTTTGATCTACTCCATACCACCACCTAATACCAACGCCATGATTGACTACACAAAATACATTACCCTGGAGCCTGGCAAAAGAAGTGGGCAGCCATGTATCCGCCATCTACGCATTACGGTGGCGGATATTCTGGGCTACCTGGCCTCTGGTATGAGCATAGAGGAAGTGTTAGCCGATTTCCCCATGCTGAGCCGGGAGGATATACTGGCCGCTTTGGCATATGCAGCCGACGCCCAAAGGGGCATAGACAGGCTGGGCCCCACTGCCTAAGAGGCTGGTTTGACCATGAGGTCCAGGCCCGCAGGCCCGTCAAAAACAGCTTTAGCCGTTCTTTTTTTCCTGTCCCCAGAGGGGGGGTAGGGCAATGAATGCGGCAGGGAGGGGAATACCTTTGCTTTCCTGCCCCCAAATGCGCCCCCCTCACCCTACCCAAAGCCCCCAAACCGCCCTTTCCGCGCCCCAAAGGCCATTTTTCACTTTTTGGGGTAGGGGGGCAATAGCTGCGGGAGGGAAGGGGAGAGATTTGAAAGGTGAAAGAATTTGATGCTCATACAGGCATTATCTAACTGAAAATCATAACAAACCATGATACAAGAAATCATCAACTTCGTGAATACCCTCCCCCAGGAAGTATTTACCTATAACCTTAAGCCCAGGGAAGGACTTTATATACTGGTAGATATTGATGAAGCAGGAAACCTGGTGAACGTAGATGCAGATGGAGAAATAATGGATGAAGATATAGGCATTTACCAGAAAAAGGATGAAGAAATACCCCTGGTAGTAGAGAAGTGTTTCCCGCTCGTACTCAATTCCCAGGTGTTAAATCCAAACAAATCCTATAATTCTACCCAAAAGGTCTTCATTAGCATAGGCTCTCCTTTTGGTATAGGGTTCAAAAAGCAAAACTTTGAAAATGCCGACAGTGAAAAGCTTAAGCTTGCTTTAGATCAGTACTTTGGAGAAACTGCTGCTAAGAGTTTTCTCGAGCAGGATGATCCCATCCAGGTAGAAATGCACACCAGGTTTGAGCAATTTTGCAAAACACACCTTTACGACTTTATCAATGGACTTGAAGCCTACCAGCAATTAAAAAAAACACTGGAGATTTTCATTTTCTTAAAAGAGGCAAAGCTGGAATGGTTTCAGGCAGCACAGGAAAAATACCTGGCAAAACGACTGTGGAATGATGATAAATACTCAAAGTCGATAAATGGCGAAGACTTTGGAATAAGTGATAGCATTAGTCACTTCAATGATAAAAAGCCCTATCTAAAACATTTTTCGGCAGCCAACAGGTTCAATTTCCGGGTAAATGGTTCTTCGGCTGTCGCGCTTTACAAGTTTTTTCAGTTGCAACGCAACCGGCAAATACCCAATCCCATGCCCATTTTTGTGGATAAAGAGGAACTGACAACAAAAGTAGTCCGCATTTTTAATGAAGAAAAGCAAAAACTCGGATACGTAGAGCTGATAGAGGAACTGCTCACAAAGGGGGAAGATTTAAGGAATTATTATTTGATCTTCTTCAATGCAAAAGCCAAAAAAAGTAAAGTTATCGACATAGACTTTGTACCCAGCTTCCGGTACAAAATGGAGGATGTGAAAATCGTAGAAGTGTTTTCACTGGGGGGGCATTTTGAAGCTAAAACGAAAGTCAAAACAGTGTTTGATTTTGAGTACAAAATCATCAATGCAATGTTTAACGGCCAGCTCCTACCAAAAGCAGGCTGGAGAAGGTACTTTGATGAATTGGAAGCCCACCGAATGTCTGCCAACACCTACAACCAATTGATGAAATACCGGAAAGCCTGCTACGATTACGTATTCAAATCCCGCAAACAGGCCATTACCAAACGCATGTTTGACGACATCATGCTCAGGGGAATACTGGATGACATCAGGCTGAACGAGGACATGAACAATGATTATTCCATCAAAGCTAAGCTCAATATCTGGTTTAGCCTGTACGAATACTTCGATTATACGCAATACAATAAACCTTTAACTGATAAGTCGATGGTTAATAAAACAGAAGAATTAATCAGCCGTATTTCAACCGTTGCCGAAAATGAGGACGAACACCTCAAAAGCGACGAAGAATTTGCATTCGCGGCAGGGCAGTTGATTTACTTCCTGCTCAACAAGAGTGAGTCGGCCCAGAGAACCCATGCCCTGCTGGAGCCCTTCCTTCAAAAGACCGATGCAACTCTTTTGAAACGGGAGATAGCCCGGTGTTTTGACATGTACAAACACGCGATCACCTTTTACCCACTCAAGTATGGTTTTGATAAAATCATGAGTGAGGTAATGGGGTACATACCCGATGAGAAAAACATGAAAAACCTGCTCCCCTTTACGCTGGCAGGTTACTTCGCCAAAAGTGTTTTTTCAAAAAAATAGATCCATTATTCATTAACCTTTAAATACCTAAAAAGATGGGATTCAATAACAGAGTTTTCGGATGTGTAGTTGTAAAATCTATCAACTCAAATTACAACGCAGACTTCAGCCACCAACCCCGCACCTTACCCGACGGAACGGTATATGCAACCGACAAAGCACTGAAGTATGCCATTAAGAATTACCTCAAGGATATGTACGAGGATGAAAGGATCTTCTACTTCAAACGATTTGATCCGGATTTTAAGCCTTTGAGCCTGGACGAAGCCTATGCTGCCATGTTTCCCGATCATGCTGAGGAAAAAAACAAATCCATCGTAGCAACAGACATTTTGAGCTGCCTGGATATACGTTTATTCGGGGCAACTTTTGCCAAAAAGGGAAGGGCCAAAGACAGCAACGTGGCTATATCTATACACGGACCTGTGCAGATCAACCATGGGGTAAACGTGTGGCATGAGAACAACATTTATTCCGAGCAAATCATGTCTCCATTCAGAAACCCCAAAGCCAAAGATGAGGAAGAGGGTAAAAGCGATGCTTCCACATTGGGTCGCCAATCCAAACTACAGGAAGGACATTATTTGCACCACTTCTCCATTAACCCGGCCAACCTCAGAGATGTCTTGGAAAAAGCCGGAGAGGGAGCCAGGGGCCTTTCAGATGCAGATATTGCGAAGTTCAAAGAAGCAATATGTAAAGGGGTAACCTATTATGACAGCGCCGCCAAAGCCGGTACAGACAATGAACTGACCATTTGGATCCAGTTGAAAGAGGGCTCAAAAATTGTTTTCCCTAATATCAACTCTTTGATTACCATCGACAAGCTTACAAAAGAAAACGGGAAAATGGTATTTGACCTTTCAGAGGTTTCTGCGCTGGTAAATAAATATGCCGGTGAGGTAGAAAAATATGAGGTCTATTACCAAAAGGAAAATACCATTGTCAAAAATGGACCTGAACCTGAACATCATTTTGACTTAAACTAAAGCCGTACAGTCATGAAACAGATGATTTCATTTGACATACAAGCAGATTTTGGTTTCCTCAAAAAGCCCGATACCAATGAACCCATGTATCTCACCTTTAACATGATTCACAAACCGTGTGTGTTGGGCCTTTTGGGGGCCATATTGGGGGAAAGAGGGTTTGAAAAAAATGAAGAACTGCCAGCATATTATGTAAAACTGCAGAATACCCTTATTGGCATCAAACCTTTAAATGCTGAAGAGGGTAATTTTGCCAAGACGGTCATTCAGTACAACAACGGCGTGGGGTATGCAAATAAAGATGGTGGCAATTTGATCGTCGTTGAGCAAACCCTGGTCAAGCCCGCTTACCGCATTTATGTACTGACCGACCACGAGGAATTGCTGTATCGCATCCAACATCACGAAGCCGAATTTCTGCCGTATTTGGGAAAAAATGACTTCTCCCTTTGGTGGGACAATGTCCAGCTCTATGAATATGAGCCCTTTATTCCCCGGGATAGTTATCAGGTGAGCTCAATTTTTATAAAAAAATCTGTGGTGAAAGAGGGGATTGTGGATACATCGGACATGTTCTTCCTGGATATTCTTGCCTCAGAGGGGGAATCGTTCATGTATTTTGAGCGCTTACCTACTGGCTATGACGAAGTCCTGTACCAGTACACGTACGAGCCATTTGTATTGACGACATTCAAGTTAAGGAAAACGTACAAAATTGATAACCTTTACCAGCTTAATGGTGATGAAATCATACAAGTCTTTTGAGGAATTGGTGCAGGAAGAGCCCCCTATTGAGAAAATTCTGCCCCACTTTGATCAGTACCACGCTCACACCCATACGAGCAAACCATTCGAAAAACTACATGAGCATGTGCATTTGGTCATGGAGTACGCCAATAAATTGGTAGAAGCACACCGGCTGGACGCAGTTTTGGATAACTTGATTTCAGATTTGCTGAGCTCTATTCCCCAAACTGAACAAAGCGAAATAGTTGGAAATTTCATCAAGAAGCTATTCGTAAATGCTTTGATATACCATGACTACGGCAAGGTGAATGAAAATTTCCAAATTGAAAAAATGCGGAATGAAGGCTTTTTCAGCCCCAATGAGCATAATAAAATTGGATCGCAACATTCCATATTAAGTGCCTTTATCTATTTAACGCAGCACCTGAATACAGTCATCCAGTATCCCGATTTACCAGGAAATGAAAAGAATTTTCTGCTCGGCTCGACTTTGCTGTTTTCAAGCCCGATTGTCAAGCACCATGCCGGCTTTTTTGAGTATCAATTAGAATTTGATGAAGAGAAAGTTTCGGCCCTTGAACCCTATCTCGGCCTTTTTCAGTTAGGCCTTAGCTGGGAGGTAGAACAGAGTCTGCTTATGGCTGAGAAATTGATGAAATGTTTCTCCAAAAAATTCCTACAGGAAGAAACCGTTTCCTTTGCATTCTTTGCCTTATTAAAGCTCAACTTCTCTCTATTAACAGCCGCGGACTATTATGCGACCAATGATTTTATGGGCAATATGCCCATCCATGACTTTGGGATCATGAATGACAACTTCAAGGAGCAATTGTATGACAATTTTGTTCACAACCCTCGTGCTCCCTATAATGGGGAACTGATGTCGAGGATGAGTTTCTACAATCAACTGGAGTTTTCTCAACTTCAGACCCGCAACAATCAGAACCTGAATCTGCTCCGCCAAAAGATGGCAGCAGAAGCCATTACATGTCTTCGCAGCCATATTGACGACCGGCTCTTTTACCTGGAAGCCCCAACTGGCGGGGGAAAAACCAACATGTCATTTGCCTGTGCACTCGAACTGCTCCAATCCGACAAAACGCTGAACAAAGTATTTTATGTTTTCCCTTTCACTACCTTGATTACCCAAACCTTTAACAACATTCGGGAAACCTTACAAATAGGCCCTGAGGCAGTAATACAACTACATGCCAAAGGAGGATTTCATACCACTAGAAAGGAAGAGGTGCAAGATGGATTGTATGGAAGCAAAAAGCTCAACTATATCAACAACCTGTTTATCAACTATCCCTTTACCCTACTTTCTCATATCAAGTTTTTTGACATTCTCAAAGGTAATGGAAAAGATACCAACTACATTTTGCACCGTTTGAGTAATGCCGTTGTGATCATTGACGAGTTGCAAGCATATACACCTAAACACTGGGATAAGATCATTTTTTTCATTCATCACTACGCCAGGCAATTCAATATGCGCGTAATCATTATGTCGGCTACCCTGCCTAAAATTGATAAACTCAACAAACGAGCAAAAGGCAAAAT
>RFHT01000541.1 GCA_003696835.1 Bacteroidota bacterium | reverse complement strand
TATCAGCTTTTTATCATTCATATAGCATATTCTGAATATTTTTCCACATTTCTGTTTACTGGCATAGCTGCTAATTTTGGATTATGTGGGGGTTATGAAAATGTTATTCACAGGCATGTGCATAAAAAGTGGAGGCCTGTGGAAAAATTCCCGGGTTTGCTGCGGTATTCCCTACATATTTACCCAAAATATATCAAATGAAAGCCCCGGCTTGATTCTGCTTTGAGTTTGTTCATACCCATCTGTTCATTTAGGGTCAAAGAAATGATGCCATGAACAAGCGCCTGTGGGCCTTTTGTACGATTTTCCTCCAGCTTTTTTGTATCTCATTTTCCCAACCCGTCCTCAACCCTCCCACCTACTGGAAACACCTACCGCTTTCGGCCCTTCCTCAGCCGCCGCGTAGCCAGTTGTTGCCCTCAGCTTATGCAGCCTTTGAGCTGGACGGGCGCTTGCTGCAGCAGTTGGACGCGCTCAGCGCCCGGGCCGGAAGCCAGGGGGAGAGAGAACTGCTGCTGTATGTACCCACGCCCGAAGGCAGCTATGAGCCCTTTTATATACGGCCGGCCAACATCATGGCACCTGGCCTGGCAGCCCGCTATACGCGCATACGCGCATACCAGGGGGTGCATGCCAAACAACCCGCCACCGAAATCAGGTTGGAAAGGGGGCCTTCGGGCCTGCACGCCATGATATTTGGCCAGGGACAAAGCGTGTTTATTGCCCCCATTTACCCCAATGACAGCAGGCTCTACATGGCCTACTACAAGCAGCAGGCGCCCAGGCGCGGGCCCTTTAGCTGCTCCCTCAAAACGGAACACCTCAGGGGAGACCTGCCCCAACCCACTGCACGCAGTGGCGACTGCCTGCTGCGCACCTACCGCCTGGCCGTGGCCACTACGGGCGAATACACGGCCTATCACGGGGGCACGGTGGAGCAGGCCCTGGCGGCCATTGTCACCACCATCAACCGCGTCAACGGCATTTTTGAGCGGGAAGTGGGCGTGCGCATGGTGCTGATCGACAGCACCGACCAGCTCATTTTTACCGATCCGGTTTCGGACCCCTTTACCAACGACAATGGCTCGGAAATGCTGACGCAAAACCAGCAGCTGTGCGATGCCCGCATTGGCAGTGCCAACTACGACATCGGGCACGTCTTCAGTACCAACGGCGGGGGCATTGCCTACCTGCGCAGCGTGTGCGAAGCGGGTTACAAGGCCGGCGGGGTCACCGGCCAGCCTTATCCACAGGGCGATGCCTTTGATATAGACTTCGTGGCCCACGAGATGGGCCACCAGTTTGGCGCCACCCACACCCAGAACAACGACTGCAACCGCAGCAACAACAGCGCCTTTGAGCCGGGCAGCGCCTCCACCATCATGGGCTATGCAGGCATTTGTCCTCCCAATATACAAACCCACAGCGACGCCATGTTTCACGCCTTCAGCATTGCCCAGATTCGCCAGTTTATTGAAGGGGAGGCCAACGGCTGCGCCAATATACAGCCGCTAAATAACCAGCCTCCCACCGCCAATGCGGGAGTGGATGCCTACATACCGGCTGCCACGCCTTTTTTTCTGCGCGGCAGTGCTACCGACCCCGACGCCGGGCAGCAGCTCACCTACAGCTGGGAGCAGATGGACAACGAAATAGCCAGCATGCCCCCCGAGGCCGATGCCACGGGCGGCCCCTTGTTTCGCACCTTTCTGCCCAGCACGGAGCCGGTGCGCTATTTTCCCGCCTACGAAGACCTGCGCACCAACAAACGCTCGCCCTGGGAGGTGCTGCCCACAGTGAGCCGCGAGCTGAACTTTCGCCTCACGGTGCGCGACAATGCCCCCGGCGGCGGTTGTACCGCCGCCGACGATGTGGTGCTGCAGGTGGTGGGCCAGGCCGGTCCCTTTGCCATCAGCTGGCCCCAGGCCGGCACCAACTGGACCGGAGGCACCTACCAGGAGGTGCGCTGGCAGGTGGCCGGTACCGACCAACCTCCCATTAGCTGTGGGGCCGTGGATGTGCTGCTGTCGGTGGACGGCGGGCGCACCTTCCCCTACGTGCTGGCCGACAGTGCCCCCAATACGGGGGCGGTGGTGGTGCAGCTTCCCGAGGTGAGCAGTCAGCAGGCGCGCATACTGCTGCAGGGCCACGGGCACCGCTTTTTTCACCTTTTGCCTCAAAATTTCAGCATTACAGAGGCGGCTGCTCCGGGTTTCAGCATGCTGGTACAGCAAGGGGAGTCGCTGGCCTGCCCGGCCGATACCTTTGTGTACCAGGTGCAGCTGAGCTCCCTCAAGGGTTTTGAGCAGCCGGTTACCCTTTCGGTAAGCGGGCTACCGGAAGGGACGGTAGCCCAATGGGGTACCAACCCCCTCATGCCTTCGGGTAGCACCGAGCTGAGGCTGGTGCTGCCTGCGCACGCCCTTCCGGGCCAGTACCAGCTGAGTCTGCTGGCGCAGGCCGCCGGAGCTCAAAGCCAGCAGGCTCAGCTTTCACTGCGCATGCTGTCCGCCCAGCCGTTGGCGGGCGATGAACTGATGCCCCGGCACGGCAGCCGGGAGGTGGACCCGGGCAGGGAACTGAGCTGGCTGCCGGCCTCGGGGCCTGCTACTTACGAGCTGCAATGGAGCCTGAACCCGGCTTTTCTGCCCGGCGAAATTCAGCATATCACCCAACTGGACGAAAACCGCTACCTGCCGGCTGAGCCTTTTCCCGCCAATGAGGTCATATACTGGCGGGTGCGGGCGGTCAACGCCTGTGGCAGCGGGCCTTTTGGGCCTGCGCGGGCCTTCCACACCGCTGCCATCAACTGCTGGCGGGTGGTAAGCACCGACTCGGTGCCCATACCGCAAAGCGGCACGCCCACCGTGGTATCCACCATTGCCGTGCAGCAGGCCGAAACCCTCAGCCGGCTGCGCAT
>RFHT01000540.1 GCA_003696835.1 Bacteroidota bacterium | reverse complement strand
TGGAAGCCACCGAGGCACAAGTAAACGAGCTCAAGGACAAGGTGTATAAAACCAACCGCCTGCTGGATGCCAAGCAAAACGAATACAACCTCACCAAGAGCCTGGTGGAAAACCTCGAAGGTTTTCCCGAAAGCGTGAAGTTTCTGCGCAAAAATGCCAGGTGGATACAGCAGGCGCCCCTGCTATCCGACGTTTTTGGCTGTCCGGATGAACTGCGCATTGCCTTTGAAAACTACCTGGACCCCTACCTGAGCTATTACATTGTAGGCAGCAGGCAAGATGCCATTCTGGCTATCCACTTGCTGGCCGACTCCTCCAAGGGGCGGGCCAATTTTTTCATTCTGGATGAGCTGGAGCACTATAAGCCCCGAAATCCGCTCATTTTTACACAGGCCACCCCTGCACTGGACATTGTGGAGTTTGCCCCCGAATACCGCAAGCTGGCTGCTTTTCTGCTGGACAATGTGTATATCGTCAATAAGGAGAGCGAATTTCCCGAAGACATACCCGAGGGCACGGTATTTCTGAGCCGTGCGGGCAACATGCAGCGGCGGCCCTTCATCATGAGCGGCGGCTCGCTGGGGCTGTTTGAAGGCAAGCGCCTGGGCCGGGCCAAGAACCTGGAAAAACTGGAAAAAGAAATTGCCAAACTTCAGAAGCAGCTGACGGGCGAGAAGGTGCAACTGGACAAGGCCCAGTCAAAGCTTCAGCAGCTCAAAGGCATCAACATACGCAAGGAGCTGGAGCCTGCCCAGCGCCAGCTGGTGGAGAAGCAGCGCGACCTATCTGCCCTGAGCAGCCGCGAAAAGGAGTACCGGGAGTTTTTGCAGCGGGTGGGTATGCGCACCGAGTCGCTGCAACAGGAACTGGAAAGCCTCACCCAGGCCCTGGCCGCCATTGAGCCGGCTTTGCGGCAGAGCGAGGAACGGCAGCAACAACTGGCTTCGCGCCTGGAGCAGCAGCGCCAGCTCACCGAAGAAATTTCCCGCCAGCTCAGCGAGCTGAGTCAACAGTACAATGCTGAGCACATCAAGCTCATCCACCTGCAAAACCAGGCCGAAAACCTGCAGCGGGAAATAACCCAGCGGGAGGCCCAAATTCAGCGCTTTGACGAGGTGAACAGCCAGCTGAAGACGGACAAGGAGCAGGTAATTGCCGATACCGAGGCCTTGATCCAAAGCAACCTGCAAGACGATGAGGTGATTGTGCAGTTGTATGCACAAAAGAAGCAGATGGAAGAACGCGTAACTGCCCTGGAGCAAAAAGTTGCCCTCACCAAATCGAGCATTTACCAGGTGGAGGAGGTACTTGCTGAGTTGAGAAAAAAACGCGAGGGACTGCTGGAAAAGCAAAACCAGCTGAAAGAATCGGCCACGGAAATCAAGCTGGAAATCAACTCCCTGAAAGAGCGCATGTCGGTGGAGTTTCAGGTAGATCTGAATGAGCTGGATGAGGAGAGCTTGTTTGACAAGCCGCTGGAGGAGTACGGGCTGGAAAGCCTGCAGGAAAAGCTGCAAAAAATACGAAACCGCGTACAGAACTACGGCGAAATCAACCCCCTGGCCATCGAGGCCTTTAACGAGATGAAGGAGCGCTTTGACTTCATCAGCGGGCAGCGGCAGGATCTGCTGGATGCCAAGGCTTCTTTGCTGGACACCATAGCCGAGATTGACGAAAAGGCTAAGGAGCGTTTTCTAGCCACCTACGAGCAGGTACGGGAGAATTTCCAGAAGGTATTTCGCACCTTGTTTTCCGAGGATGATACCTGCGACCTCATTTTGCGCGATGCCGAAAACCCCCTGGAATCGGAGATTGACATCGTTGCCCGCCCCAAGGGCAAACGCCCGCTGACGATCAACCAGCTTTCGGGTGGAGAAAAAACCCTCACGGCTGTGGCCCTGCTATTTTCCATCTACCTCATCAAGCCGGCGCCTTTCTGTGTGTTTGACGAGGTGGATGCCCCCCTGGACGACGCCAACATCGACAAATTCAACAACATCATCCGGGATTTTTCATCCGAGTCTCAGTTTATCATCGTCACCCACAACAAGCGCACCATGGCGGCCACCAATGTGATGTATGGCGTGACCATGAAAGAGGGGCACGGTTTCTCACAGGTGCTACCCGTGGACCTGGAAACGCTGAATTTGAATTAGAAATTACCCCCCAAAGAATTCCCTCATTTTGCTAAAGAACCCTTTTTCTTCCGTGGTAGGAGCGGGGGTAAAGTTGGGCGATTTTTTGAGTCTGCTCAGCAGCTTTTTTTCTTCGCTGGGGAGCTTTTTGGGCGTCCACACATTGATGTGTATGAGCAGGTCGCCTGTGCGGTAATTGTTGATGCTGGGCAGGCCTTTGCCTTTGAGCCGCACCACCTTGCCAGCCTGGGTGCCGGGCGCTACTTTGAAGCGGGCTTTGCCCGAAAGGGTGGGAACTTCTACCTGGGTGCCCAGGGCAGCATCGGGGAAGCTGATGAACAGCTGGTGTATGAGGTTGTTGCCGTCCCGTTCGAAAAGCTCGGAGGGTTTTTCTTTGATTTGAATAATGAGGTCGCCGGAGGAGCCGCCGCGTACACCTGCATGTCCTTTCCCTCTCACATTGAGGGTCATGCCTTCCTGTACGCCTGCGGGAATGCGTACGGGTACCACATCTTCCTGCTCTATGCGGCCTTTGCCTGCACAGGCCTGGCAGTTGGTGGAAATGATCTTACCCTCGCCCTGGCAGGTGGGGCAGGTCGTAACGACGATCTGCTGGAAAAAGCCGCCGCCAGCCTGCTGACGTATTTCGCCGTGGCCATGACAGGTAGGGCAGGTAGAAAAGGCATTGGCGTGCTCGGCACCGGTGCCGTTGCACTCCTTACAGGGGACCATGCGCTTGAGTTTGATGCGCTTTTCCACCCCGGTGGCAATTTCTTCCAGGCTGAGGCTAATGGTGACGCGCAGGTCGCTGCCGCGCTGCCCGCGCCGCCGCCTGCGGCGGCCGCCACCGCCACCAAATATATCCCCAAAGGGGCTACCCTCCCCAAAGATGTCGCCAAACTGGCTGAAGATATCTTCATAGGCGCGTTCCTGGTACCTGCTGCCACCAGCACCCCCTACTCCGGCATGCCCAAAACGGTCATAAGCGGCGCGTTTCTGCTCATCGCTCAACACCTCGTAGGCCTCGGCTGCCTCCTTAAACTTCTCCTCGGCCTCCTGGTCGTTGGGGTTTTTGTCGGGGTGGTACTTCAAGGCAAGCTTGCGATACGCTTTTTTCAGTTCTTCTTTGGTAACGCTCCTGGAAACGCCCAAAATTTCGTAATAATCTCTCTTCGCCATTGTCGTTTGTCTCTGTTGGGGCGGGGTATAAACCCCTGATTTTCAATTGATTTAAGCTTCACCACTGGTGAAGCTACTCGGTTTTTGGTATCAAAACAAAACATGAAAGGACGTGGCCCCCCAAAAGGGGAAGGGCCACCCTTTCCATCATCTCTAAGCCCTTTTCGCTTTCCTTATTCCCCTACTACCACCTTGGAAAAGCGAATCACTTTGTCGTTTAACTTGTACCCTTTTTCAACTTCGTCAATCACTTTGCCTTTCTTTTCTTCCTCTTCTACCGGAACACTGGAAATGGCTTCGTGCAGCTCGTAGTCAAAATCCTTGTTGAGGCTTTCGATGGGTTGGAGCCCTACTTTTTCAAACTGCTTTCTCATGTTTTTGGCTACCAACTCTATGCCTTCCTTTACAGCTTCCAAGTTATCTGTTTTTTCAATAGATTTTAAGGTGCGGTCAAAATTGTCGAGTATGGGCAGTAGCTCTTTGATGAGGTCTTCGTAAGCAAAGCGAAGCCTTTCTGTGAGTTCACGGTCTTTGCGCTTCCTAAAGTTGTCCCATTCCGCCTGAAGGCGAATGTACTGATCCTGGCTTTTGGCATTTTCTTCCTGTGCCGTTTTCAACTCCTCCTGCAGGCGGGCAATTTCACGTTGAGCTTTTTCGAGCTCTGTCAAGGATGCTTCCCCTTTTTTGCCTTTCTTCTGCTTGTGATTTTCCTGTTGCTGAGATTGGGGAATCTGTTGTTCTTCTGCCTGCTTGTTCAGCTCGTTGTTCATATTATATTGAGGATTTACCGTGTTCAAAAAAAAATAGATTAATTGTTGCCCATGAGCGTACACAATTTATGCCAATGACAATTTGGCAATTATCATTGACATAAATGGCAGAGCGGGTTGACAGTTCGGCAGCCTATTGTTTGAGCTTGTCTATCTGGCTTTGCCGTAGTTGTCGAGATAGCTTTGCAGGGAGATGTTGTCCTTGTATTTTTCCTGGTGAAAGTAGCTGAGGAAAGCCATCATGTCCTGTGGCCCCCTGTAGCCGGGCACGTTGGTGAGGAAAGAGAGGTCGGAGTCGAGGAAAACCGTAGCCGGATAGGCCAGTTTGCC
>RFHT01000539.1 GCA_003696835.1 Bacteroidota bacterium | reverse complement strand
CGCCGCCTGCCCCGGAGAACTCTCCTCCTTTTCAAGGAGGAGTTGGAGGTGGTTAATACATTTCATTGAAAATGAGTAACTTACAACAATTGTTTTTTTTCTCCCTGAGGGTGCTGAATAGTTACCAAATGAGGAAAAAAAGAAAGGGAGTTTTCATGATAAAATCAATTAAGTGTGATGAAATGGGGTAAATGCTTTTCCCGCTAGAGGGAAACATCTCAAAAGTATGGGCAATTGCCTAAAAGAAGTATTAACTATGTAGCCAATGCTTGTATATTTGTAGCAAAATGGTATCACAAACCGCCCATTTAGCCTCCATGGGCTGCATGGGCTCAAAAACCCAAACATGGACCACCAAAAACTCAGAGAAGAAGCGCTCTATTACCACGCAAAGGGAAGACCAGGCAAAATTGAGGTCATCCCTACCAAGGAAACAGCCAATCAGCGGGACCTTTCCCTCGCCTACTCCCCAGGAGTGGCTGAGCCCTGCCTGGAAATCGAGCAAGAACCCGACAAGGTGTATCAATACACTGCCAAAGGCAACCTGGTGGCAGTTATCAGCAATGGCACGGCTGTATTAGGTCTGGGAGATATAGGCCCAGAGGCCAGTAAGCCTGTAATGGAGGGGAAAGGCTTGTTGTTCAAAATTTACGCCGACATCGATTGCTTTGATCTCGAACTGAATACCAAAGACATAGATGAATTTGTGCGCACCGTAAAAATACTGGAGCCTACCTTTGGGGGGATCAATCTGGAGGACATTTCGGCACCAGCCTGCTTTGAAATTGAAGAGCGCCTCAAAGAGGCGCTCAACATTCCGGTAATGCACGACGACCAGCACGGAACGGCCATTATCAGTGGGGCAGCCCTGCTCAATGCCCTCGAACTGGTGGGCAAAGACATTAGCAAGGTAAAAATTGTAGTCAACGGGGCCGGTGCCTCAGCTATTTCCTGTACCAAAATTTACCTTTCCCTGGGCGCAAAAAAAGAACATGTGTTCATGTATGACAGCAAAGGCCTCATTCACCCCGAAAGAAAAAACCTCGACGGGAAAAAGCCTGAGTTTGTAAATGCCAGCGTACCAGCCAGTACCAGCCTGGAGGAAATTTTGCAGGGTGCCGATGTGTTCATTGGGCTTTCCCGTGGCAATGTACTCAGCCAGGATATGGTCAAATCCATGGCCAAAGACCCCATTATTTTTGCCATGGCCAACCCCACGCCCGAAATCAGCTATGAAGACGCCAAAGCGGCTCGCCCCGACTGCATCATGGCCACCGGCAGATCGGATTACCCCAACCAGGTAAACAATGTACTGGGCTTCCCCTACATTTTCAGGGGAGCGCTGGATGTAAGGGCTACCGAAATCAATGAAGCTATGAAGCTGGCTGCTGTTTACGCCCTGGCCAGGCTTGCCAAAAAAACGGTGCCCGAAATGGTCAACCTTGCCTATGGAGATGCCAAGCTGAAATTTGGCAGGGATTACATCATCCCAAAACCGGTGGACCCACGGCTGATCACAGAGGTAGCACCAGCCGTGGCCAAGGCGGCCATGGATAGCGGCGTGGCCAGAAAACCCATTACCGACTGGGAAGCCTATAAGGAAGAACTGGCCAACCGCCTTGGCCATGAAAACAAGCTTTCCAAAGTCATTGAAACCAAAGCCAAACAGGACCCCAAAAGGGTGGTATTTGTAGATGGAGAAAATATATCCGTGCTCAAGGCCGTAGAGGTGGTGCAGCAAGAGCATATTGCCCGTCCCATTTTGCTGGGCAATCCCCAAAAGGTGAAGGCCCTGGCCGAATCCTACAGCCTGTCCCTGGAGCACATCCCCATTATTGACCCCCAGCATCCTCAAAGCCCGCGTGAAGAAAAGATACTGGAGCAATACAGCCAGCTTTTCTATCAAAAACGCCAGAGAAAAGGGGTGACAGCACTGGAGGCAGCGGAGCTCATGCAAAGCCCCACTTATTATGGCGCCATGATGGTGGAAACCGGTGCAGCCGACGCCATGATAGGCGGCCTGACCAAGAAATACCCCTACATGGTGCGGCCCGCCCTTCAAATTATTGGCCCCAGGGAAGGCGTCAAAAAGGTAGCCAGTACCCACATTCTGCTCACCCGCACGGGGCCCCTCTTTCTGGCCGATACAGCCATCAATCATTTTCTCACGGCCGAAGATATAGCCGATATTACCGAGTTGGTGGCCGAGCAGGTGAGGCGCTTCAATATTCAGCCCATCATAGCCCTGGTTACTTATTCCAACTTTGGCTCTGTGCCTCGAGGAGAATCGGCCATGCTCATGCGCCAGGCCACTGCCATCCTGCACCAGCGCCATCCCGACTGGCTGGTGGACGGCGAAATGCAGGCCCATCTGGCAGTAAACCCCCAGGAACGCATGACGCTCTACCCCTTCTCCAAGCTCGGACAACACCGCGCTAACACCCTCATTTTCCCCAATTTGTCCTCTGCAAATATTGCCTACAACCTGCTGGGGCACGTTTCGGGTATGGACATCATAGGTCCGGTGTTGCTCGGCCTTAAAAAACCCGTACACATCCTTCAATTGGGCGCCAGCGTGCGCCAAATTGTGGATATGGCAGGCATTGCCGCCGTTCATGCACAGGACATCTAAGCCTTCCGCTATGAAAGTACCCGACTTCAGCAACATCCCCTTCAGGCGGCAGCAGCCTGCTGCCACTGCCAAGACCGGCAGCCCTTCCTGGAGTAGTGCCGAAGGCATCCCCATTTATACACAATACCTGCCCCAAACAGCTGCCATGCTGGAGCACCTCAATTTCGTATCGGGTATTCCTCCCTTCCTCAGAGGGCCCTACAGCAGCATGTACGCCGGCAGGCCCTGGACCATCCGCCAATATGCGGGCTTCTCTACGGCCGAAGAAAGCAATGCCTTTTACCGGCGCAACCTCGCCCAGGGACAAAAAGGCCTATCCGTGGCCTTTGACCTCCCCACACACAGGGGCTACGACTCCGACCACCCCAGGGTAAGTGGCGATGTAGGCATGGCAGGCGTAGCCATAGATACCGTTGAAGACATGAAACGGCTCTTCGATCAGATCCCCCTGGATACCATGTCGGTGTCCATGACCATGAATGGGGCCGTTATTCCCATCATGGCTTTTTATATCGTCACGGCCAGGGAGCAGGGAGTGGCAGAAAACCAGCTCA
This sequence comes from Bacteroidota bacterium, assembly GCA_003696835.1. Lineage (GTDB taxonomy): Bacteria > Bacteroidota > Bacteroidia > J057 > J057 > J057. Next base: position 13,981 of record RFHT01000539.1, on the reverse strand, counting down.
GTGGCACCATACAAAACGACATCCTCAAAGAATTCATGGTGCGCAATACCTACATTTACCCCCCTGAGCCCTCCATGCGCATAGTGGGCGACATTTTCAAATACACCTCCCGGCATATCCCCAGGTTTAACCCCATCAGCATCAGCGGCTATCACATACACGAAGCAGGGGCACCCGCCCATCTGGAGCTGGCCTATACCCTGGCCAATGGGCTGGAATATGTACGCACAGGGCTCAAGGCCGGGCTCAGCATAGATGACTTTGCGCCCAGGCTTTCTTTCTTTTGGGGAATTGGGATGAATTTTTTCATGGAAATAGCTAAAATGCGGGCGGCCAGAATACTCTGGGCCAAAATTGTCCGGCAGTTTCATCCCCAAAACCCCAAATCCATGGCCCTGCGTACTCACTGCCAGACTTCGGGCTGGAGCCTCACTGCCCAGGACCCCTTCAACAACGTGGCCCGCACCGCCATAGAAGCCCTGGCCGCCGTGTTTGGCGGCACCCAGTCATTGCACACCAACGCCCTGGATGAAGCCATTGCCCTGCCCACTGACTTTTCGGCCAAAATAGCCAGGGATACCCAACGCCACCTGCAAAATGAGACCGAAATCGTACGGGTGATAGATCCCTGGGCAGGCTCCTACCTGGTAGAAACCCTCAGCAGTGAGCTTGCCCGCATCGCCTGGGAACTCATTCAGGAAGTGGAAGAAATGGGAGGAATGGTTAAAGCCATAGAAAACGGCCTGCCGAAAATGCGTATTGAGGAGGCCGCAGCCATCAAGCAGGCCAGAATTGACAGTGGAACTGATAAAATCATTGGTGTCAACCTCTATCCTCCCCCAAAAGACACTCCCCTGCCCGACATTCTGGAGGTGGACAATACCGCCGTGCGAAATGCTCAGATAGCGCGCATCAGACAGGTAAAGGCCACCCGTGATGAAACCGCCGTACAGCGCAGCCTGGAAAAACTCGCCCATTGTGCCCAAAGCGGCCAGGGTAACCTGCTCGAAATTGCCATTGAAGCGGCAACTCACCGTGCCACCCTGGGAGAAATTTCCCAGGCCATGGAGCGGCACTTTGGCCGATACGAAGCCCGCATTCCCACCATTCAGGGAGCTTATGCTCAGCAAATGAAAGATCAACATACCTATCAGCAGGCCAAAGAGCTGGCAGATGAATTTGCCCGCCTCGAAGGCAGAAGACCCCGTATGCTCATCGCCAAACTGGGACAGGACGGCCACGACCGTGGAGCCAGGGTCATTGCCAGCAGCTTTGCCGACATGGGCTTCGACGTGGACATCGGCCCGCTCTTCCAAACGCCTGAAGAAGCAGCACGGCAGGCCGCGGAAAATGATGTACACATACTGGGCATCTCCTCCCTGGCTGCCGGCCACAAAACCCTGGTTCCCCAAACCATTGAAGCCCTGCGCCAACTGGGCCGGGACGACATCTGGGTCATACTGGGCGGGGTCATCCCCCCGCAGGATTACCCCTTTCTGCAGCAAGCCGGAGTAAAAGCCATTTTTGGCCCCGGTACCTCCATCGCTCAAGCGGCCTGCCAGATTCTCACATCCATGATTGAAGCATGGAAAACAGCAGGATAAATCCATTGCCTGTTCATTGGTCAGGTTCAGGCCGTAGTTTGCAGGCCTATACCATCCGAATATCATTCTATTGCCATTTTTCCCTCAATTTTTAGCAAATTGGGCCATTAGCATTTCATTGTTTTACTCCAAGCCATACAACATGAATACGAGCATCTCTTTTCACATAGGCAAAGCCCTGATACTGACTATTGCCCTTTGTCTGCTCCACCTGCCCACCCAGGCCCAAAAACTGGACATGAGCCTGTTTCAAAACATGAAAGCCCGCAGCATAGGGCCTGCTGGCATGAGTGGCAGAATTACAGCCATTGATGTGGTCAACCACCAGCCCGAAATCATCTATGCAGGCGCCGCCTCAGGAGGCCTGTGGAAATCGGAAAGTGGCGGCATCCATTGGGAACCCATCTTTGACCAGCAAAAAGTAGCATCCATAGGTGCTATAGCGGTTTACCAGAAAAATCCCGACATACTGTGGGTGGGAACTGGAGAAGGAAACCCCCGCAACAGCCAAACCAACGGCTATGGCGTTTATAGAAGCCTCGATGGGGGAAAACATTGGCAATGCATGGGACTGGAGGAAACCCGCAACATCCACCGAATCATCATTCACCCCGACAATCCCGACATCATTTACGTAGGGGCACAGGGTGCTGCCTGGGGAGACCATCCCCAGCGTGGTGTATTCAAAAGTACCGACGGAGGAAAAAGCTGGCGCAAAGTGCTGTATGTAAACGAAAAAACCGGCATAGCCGATCTGGTTATGGATCCCCGTAACCCCAATAAACTACTTGCTGCCATGTGGGAGTTTCGCCGCACCCCCTGGTCGTTCACATCGGGAGGCCCTGGCTCCGGGCTCTACATTTCTTACGACGGGGGCGAAAGCTGGGAAAAACGCACCCATCAGGATGGGCTGCCCCAGGGAGAGCTCGGCCGCATGGGGCTGGCCATAGCCCCCAGCAGCCCCAACATTATCTACGCCCTCATCGAATCTAAAAAAAATGCCCTCTACAAATCTACCGACGGAGGATTCAACTGGAGAAAAATCAACGACAAGGAAGACATTGGCAACCGCCCTTTTTATTACTACGACATCTTTGTTGATCCCCAAAACGAAAATCGCCTTTACAGTATTCACTCCCTGGTAACGGTATCTGAAGATGGGGGTAAATCTTTCAACCAATTGTTTTCCTATTCTGCCGTACACCCCGATCACCACGCCTGGTGGATACACCCCACCAATCCCAACTTTCTCATAGATGGCAACGACGGCGGCCTGGCCATCTCGCGCGACCGGGGAAAAACCTGGCGCTTTGTGGAAAACCTGCCCCTGGCGCAGTTTTACCACATCAATGTGGACAACGACATCCCCTATCACGTGTATGGCGGCATGCAGGACAATGGTTCCTGGCGAGGCCCGGCCTACACCTGGCGCAGTGGTGGCATTCGAAATGCCTACTGGGAAGAGCTCTTCTTTGGCGACGGTTTTGACGTTGTGCCCCACCCCACCGACAGCCAGGTGGGCTATGCCATGTCTCAGGGCGGAAACCTCGGCCGCTATGACCTGCGCACCGGCCTTACCACCTTTATCAAGCCCGTACACCCCGAAGGGGTTTTTCTGCGCTTCAACTGGAATGCAGGCATTGCCCAGGACCCCTTCGATGAAAACACCATCTACTACGGCAGCCAGTTTTTGCACAAAAGTACCGACAGAGGGGACAACTGGGAAATCATCTCCCCCGACCTTACCACCAACGACCCCCAAAAACAACAACAACTCGAAAGCGGTGGGCTGACCTATGACGTTACCCAGGCAGAAAACCACACCACCATCATTGCCATTGCTCCCAGCCCCGTAGAGCGGGGGCTTATTTGGGTAGGCACCGACGACGGCAACCTGCAGCTCACGCGCGATGGCGGAAAGAGCTGGACCAACCTCTCTGACCGCATCAAAGAAGCCCCCAAAGGTGCCTGGATTCCTCAAATTCACCCTTCTGCCTTCCAGGCTGGGGAGGCCTATGTGGTGATGAACCATTACCGCATGCACGACTACAACCCCTACGTATTTCGCACGCGCAATTATGGTAAAAGTTGGGAGCGCATCGTCAACGAGCAGGACGTATGGGGCTATGCCCTGAGTATTGTTCAAGACCCCATAGAGCCCCGCCTGCTCTTTTTGGGTACAGAGTACGGCCTGTATGTAAGTGTGGATGAGGGAGAAAACTGGAACAAGTGGGAGCATGGCTACCCCACGGTCTCCACCATGGATTTAAAAATTCATCCCAGAGAACACGATCTGGTCATCGGTACCTTTGGGCGGGCGGCCTACGTGCTGGACGACATACGCCCGCTGCGTGCCCTGGCGCGCCAGGGTACGTCTTTGCTCGACCAAACGGTGGCTGCCTTTGAAGTGCCCACCGCCTACCAGGCCAACCGCCAGCAGGCCACGGGCACCCGCTTTGCGGGTTGGAGCATTTTCCAGGGCGAAAACCGTCCGTTTGGAGCCATGATTAGCTTCTATGTAAAAGAGGGGGCAGCCAAAGATGGCCGCACAGCTGAGGGTGAAAAGCCCCGGGGACAGGATTCGGTAAAAATTGAAATACTCAGTGCCGCAGCTGAGCATGTGCGCAGCCTGCGCATGCTGCCCGATACGGGTCTGAACCGCATCAACTGGAACCTTCGGCACGATGGCGTGCTCCGACCCGGCAGCAGCGGACGGGCAGCGCGTTTTGGCCCACCCAGCGGGATAGAAGCCCTGCCAGGTGTATATACCATCAACATCAGCTACAAAGGTGAAACCGCATCTACCAGCGTGGAGGTCAAACCCGATCCCCGCATGCAAGTGTCTCAGGATGCCCTGCAGGCCCGCTTCGAACTGCTCAAACAACTTGAAAACAAAATGGCCCAACTGGGCAAAGGCCTCAAACAACTGGATGCAGCAAAGGAATCTATTGAACTCGTAATCAAACAATTACCTAAAGAGGGAGAAACAGCTGATGCGATCAGACAACAGGCCAAAGAGCTCAACAAGCAAATAAATGAAATCAAAGAGCGCATACTCCCCAAGGAAGGTGTGCAGGGCATACGCCGCGACCCCAACCTGCTGCTGGCAAAAGCAGGAGTAGCAGGCCGTTACCTGAGCTCCTCAGTTGACATGCCGGGTGACACACACAAAATGATTGCCAAACAATCTGAAGCAGCCATGGATGAAGCCCTGGCCAGCATACAAGATTTCTTTAAAAAAGACTGGGAAGCTTTCCGCTCCCGTGTGGAAGCGGCAGCGCTTAGTCCTTTTGTACAATTGAACGAAAAAGGAGAATAGGCCGCCTCAGGCGGCCAGCATGGCCCGTATCACGAAAAACATCAGCAGGCTGTTGACCAGCCCCAGGTAGGAAACGATCTCGTTGCTCATGTGTTTTCTGAACGCTGCGCCTGAAGCAAGCAGTAGAATGATGATCAAAAACAGGCTGGAACGGTAAAGTCCGTCAATGGGAGGCACCGCTATGCGTCCCACCTTGGGTGAATGGAGAAATACCTTGGTGACAAACTTTCCCACGGGGGTGGCCTTTAGCTCTACCCCATCTCCGGGGTATAAATACTTGCCGTAGCTCTGCGGCAGCTGGAAATGATAATGGGGAGTTTGGTAATTCACTCCTCCCGCCTGGCCAAATTTACTGTGCTGTACACTTTTGGACAGGACCAGTTCAGGGGGCTGGGGACTTGCCAGCATATAGTCCAGCAGTAAGGCCGCTGCCAGCAAAAAGCCCAGGGCTGAAACGACTTTCCCAAATGCAGCCAAATAGGCAAAGCCGATTTGAGCTCCCCTTTTGAGGGCCTGCTGCCTCCTTGCTGCCTCGGATTGCCTGCTGCTGTGTGAATAACGTTTGCGTCGGGTGTAATTACGCGTCTGATAATGCCCGCGCTGGTACCTGGAAGCACGCTTCCTGCGCGCCATCTGATAGCTGGTGGGTGCCAGGGGAGCTGCCTGTTCATTTTGGTAGGCCGTAAGCCGTATATTGTACAAATACCGGGTATCGGCATCCGACAAAATGTCGTGGGCCTCTTTGAGATCGATGAACATCTCGTGGGCTTCAGGATGCGGATTGGTATCGGGATGATACTGCTTAGCCAACTTGCGATAAGCCTCCTTAATTTCCTTTTCGGTGGCTTTTTTGGTCAGGCCCAGTATTTTATAATAATCTTTTACCATCGCTTTTCAGCCTCAGGCTTATCAGGTGCTCAAGAATTAAAGGTAAATGCCAGGGTCAATACCATCACAAGTACACTCAGCAAGCCTATATTGAACAATAAATTTGTTTTTTCTTTATTGATGAGCAGCCCACTTAGCCCACATACAACCAACATGACAATAAAAATAGCAAACACATTATAAATACCGTAGTGAGGGATAAAATGTTTGCTTACAGTCCATTCACTTCCTGATTGAGCCGTAGCTTCCAGCACTTCTATACAAGTGGTAATTCCCAGCACAGGCGTTTTCACCTGCCTGAATACCGCTCCCGGAGCCAGTTTTTCTACTTGCTCAAGCTCCATTTGCAAGCTGCCCTGCCGGGTGTTTACAAACCCCTTCACAGAGCCAAAAGTCCCATAATCCACCTCTATGGACTGTACCACTTCCGGGCTAAGTTTTTCTCTTAGCATAAAATCTCCCCCCAGCAAAAGGGCAAAAGCCAGCATGAGTATTGAGAAGTAGCGCACATAGGGAACTACCCATAGCAGTTCATCAACTTGGCGGGAGGTGGAAGGACGGTAGGTGTGTCTGTAATGTGGCCGCGCTACCCGTGCATCGTAACGATGCTGGTCCATCAGCTTCATGCGCAACCGTCTGTCATATATACTGCGCTTCAGCGGGTCGGTGAGTACCTGATAGGCTTCGTTGATTTTGACAAACTGTTCGTGAGCATTCGGGCCCGGGTTGCTGTCGGGATGGCAACGGATGGCCAGGGTACGGAATGCCCTGCGTATTTCTTCAGTGCTGGCATGCTGGCCAACTCCCAGTATGTAGTAATAATTTTTAGGCATATTTCCAGCCTTGTATGCGCAATTCTTATAGCCAAAGTTACACTTCAGGGCCGGAAAATCAATCTGGAAGGAAGGTACAGCAACCACTTATCTCCACATACTCAACACTGAGCGGGTAGGCTGGTTGTAGCTATCGGCCAGGTACTCGGCATAAGCTTCCCAGTAGCGGAGCTGTATCAGGCTTTCATCTATGCCCCCAATGAGGTGAAAGGCAGCCCCCATGGCAGCCAGGCTTAGCAGGTGCCCAATTTCATGGCGGAGGAGGTATTCGCTTCCGGGCTTGAGAAAAACGAAGTTGCCCATATTAAACCCCTTGAAAGCAGGCAATGCCCGTATAGCGCCTCCCGTCATGATGAAGGTACAGGTATGAGGCTCAAAACGCAAATAAACGCGCAAAGCCCGAAACCGCTCTGAACAGTACCCCAGAGGGGCCAATGCCAAATTGATCCCCACAAATATCAGACCCAATGCATTGATGAGCCACGACATGGGCAGCAGCCAGTTGGCCCAGCCAATAAAGCGATGATAGAGGCTACTTCGCGATACATACAGTGAAGCCCCCAGGGCCACGAGCAGGCTCAGCCCCACAGCCGGCACCCACTGCCGCAATATCGCTTCGATCAGCAGGCCGTTGAGGCCCGCATTTAGCCCCACCATGCCGCCCCGAAACCACTCACCACGCGCCTGCTGCTGAAACCTGCTGGCCAGCGCATACAGCACTCCCACATGAACAAAATTAAGCAACACCAATACACAGAGGTTGCCTGGGTTCAAACCCTGTATGAGAGGAAAATATAAAAATGAAGTGATCAATGAAAAAAACGCCCCGTACGGACTAGGGGTCAAATACCTTCTGTTACTCATTCCCGCTTTTCATAACTGTTAAACCACTGCCTCTCCCTTTGAGATAAAGCATTTACGAATTAAAACGCTCACCGTACTGAAGTTGATAATAATCGCGGTATGCACCTGTTTGAACGCGTTTTACCCAGTCTTGGTTGGCCAGGTACCAGTCGATTGTAAGATCCAGCCCTTCTTCGAAGGTAAGGCTGGGTTTCCAGCCCAGCTCGCGCTGCAACTTGGAGGGGTCAATGGCATAGCGCATGTCGTGGCCGGCCCGGTCCTTTACGTAGGTGATCAGAGCAGCAGAGCTGCCCGGCTTACGCCCTAGTTTGTGGTCCATTTTTTCACACAATACGTGAATCAGGTCGATGTTTCGCCATTCATTTCTGCCACCTATGTTGTAGGTTTCTCCGGCCTTGCCTTTATGAAAGATCAGGTCAATGGCTTCGGCATGATCCTCTACCCACAGCCAGTCCCGTATATTCTCCCCTTTGCCATATACCGGCAGGGGCTTTTCATGGAGAATATTGGCAATAAACAAAGGGATCAATTTCTCGGGAAACTGATAAGGCCCGTAATTGTTTGAACAATTGCTGATGAGGTAAGGCAGGCCATAAGTGTTGCCATAGGCCCGCACAAAATGGTCGGAGCTGGCCTTGGAGGCCGAATAGGGACTTTGGGGGTCGTAAGGAGTGGTTTCATAAAAATACGCCCCTTCGGCCAACGAGCCGTACACCTCATCGGTAGAAACGTGGTAAAACAGTACATCCTGCCGCTCCTTCCAGTAGTTTTTGGCGACATTGAGCAAACTTACCGTTCCAATCACATTGGTGCGCACAAACTCCATGGGGTTGAGGATGCTGCGGTCCACGTGGCTCTCTGCCGCCAGATGAATGACCCCATCAATCTGATGCCTTTCAAATATTTGCTGCAACAGTTCGCCATCGCAGATGTCACCTTTTATAAAGTGATAATTGGATAAGTGCTCTATGTCTTTGAGGTTCTCGAGGTTCCCTGCATAAGTGAGCTTGTCGAGATTGTAAATCCCGTAGGTGGGATAGGACTTGACCATCCTGCGCACCACATGCGACCCAATAAAGCCCGCACCTCCGGTTATCAATATATTTTTTTCCATCTTATTCATCATATCTTTAATTGCCAACAAATATACATCAATATGAAGAAGGTACCCTACTATAATCATACCGAAATATTACCTCTCATTTGTTACGAATTATTTTTGTTGTTGCCTACAATTCCGTTAAATTCGTTAGCTTGTGAAAGGCCGCTTATCTCAGGCCTGTACTAACTCCCATAACATGGAAGAAAAAAATCCCAAGAACAGAAACCAAATCAACATTGAGCTTCCTTCAGAGGTAGCACGTGGGGTGTATAGCAACCTGGCTGTTATCTCCCACTCTAACGCCGAATTCGTCCTCGATTTCATACAGGTACTACCAGGTACCCCCAAAGCCGAAGTTCGTTCACGCATCATCATGACGCCCCAGCATGCCAAACGCCTGCTCAAAGCCCTGAGTGATAATGTGGACAAATTTGAGCATTCACATGGCGAAATCCTGCTGGGCGAAGGAGAAATTCAGCTGCCACCTACTTTCGGTGGACCTGCGGGCTTCGCATGAGTTATGCCTCTACTGCTTCCCACCCCGCAAGCTCAACCCACATAATGATTGTCTCTACCTTTAACCACAAACATACTATGAAAAACACCAACTCTGCGAAGAACTGCCTCATGTACGCCCTTTGCCTGCTGCTGTGCATGGCCTGGGGAAATATGGCAGTTGCTCAAACCCTGTTTTTTGAAGACTTTCAAAACGGAATGCCCAGCGATTTCATCATCTTCGACGGCGACGGCCGTACGCCTGTCTTCTCCAATTTGTTTACCGATGCCTGGGTAACAGATAATGACCTCGATATTGACAACCTCAACCGTTCGGATAATATCATTGCGCTGAGTACCTCCTGGTATGACCCGCCCGGCCCCTCCAATGACTGGATGATTTTGCCCCCCATCACCATCCCGGATTCCAACCAGGCCCTCACCTGGGATGCACGGGCCAGGGATGCCGACTTTCCCGATGGCTACCAGATCATGGTTTCTACCACCGACAGCCTGCTGGCCAATTTTACGGAGATTTTTTCTGTGGCCCAGGAATCCCCCCGCTGGACGCGCCACATCGTCAGCCTGGCCCAGTTTGCCGGTCAGCGCATATTTATTGGCTTCCGCAACAACTCCAACGACCAATTTATTCTGGAAGTGGACGACATAGAAGTAGGGGTGCCCATTGCACACAACCTGGCCGTCACCCGCCAGGCCTTCATCGGCAATGAGTACACCATTTACCCCATCGATCATGTACAACCCCTCAACCTGAACGTGGAGGTAACCAACCGGGGCACCGATACGGTCACGGATGTGTCGGTAGAAGCCGTCATCCTGAATGAAGATTTCACCACCCTCTTCTTTACCGACGATATGGGCGGGGCCATCCCCAGCCTGGCCCCAGGTGAGCGACACGTGTTTCAGGGAGCAGGTTCCTTCCTCCCTCCCGATACGGGCGTATATTTTGCTGCTTATGTGGCCAGCCTTGCGGAAACCGATGGCGACACCACTGACAACGTAAACTTTACGGGTATTTTCATATCTGACTCTGTATTTGCCAGAAATGATGTCAACCTCAACAATATTTACGGTATAGATGATGCCTCCTCAGGCAATATCATAGGTCATACCTTTGACATTGCCCAAAATGACACCCTCACCAGCATGACGGCCTTGTTTGTGGACCCCCCTGTGGGAGATACCGTGCGCGCGGTGGTGCATGCCATGAGCGGCTCGACGCCCGCCCAGGAGTTGTACGTGAGTGAGCCCTACGTATTCCAGCAGTCGGACAACCCCAACCCCGACGGACCCGGGCAGGACTTTGACTTTGCCATTATCACGCTGCCGTTCCCCTCCTCTCCTACCCCGGCCTTTCTGCCGCAGGGCAATTTCTTTTTTGGGGTGGTGGAAGGAAATAACCTCATTAACCTCATCGGTTCGCGCAATATCTACACCCAGGGCAAGTCTTTCCTCTACGTATCCTCCAGCAACCAATGGCTGGCGGCAGAGCAGGCGTATAATGGCTCATTCAACTCGGCCCTCTTCCTGCGTCCCAATTTCAGCAACTGTAACATTGATGCCGACATTACGGTAACCCAGGACGATGGCTCAGGAAATGGTACCGCCGTGGTCACGCCTATGGGCGGCACCCCTCCCTACACCTATTCCTGGAGCAGCGGGCATACCACCGAGGTAGCCGTTAACCTCGAAAGCGGCACCTACACCGTAGTGGTCACTGACGACGTGGGTTGTTCCCGTTTGTTTGAGGTAAACATCACCACCGTGGGCATAGACGATGACCTGGCGGCCGGCATCAACCGCTTCCGCCTTTTTCCCAACCCCAGCCAGGGGAGCTTTACCCTGCAGATGGAGCTACAACAGCCCGATGCGGTGCAGGTGGAAGTGTACGACCTTCAGGGCAAGTCCCTCTGGCGTAAAGCCTTTGCAAACAGTACCAGCATCCTGCACCAGGTGCAGCTCGAACAATTTGCAAAAGGGCTGTACATGCTGAAAGCCACCACCAGCAAAGGCAGCAGCATGAAACGACTGATTATTCATTAATGAAGCTGCTTCATGCAAGATTTGCAGGGCCGGGGACTTGTTCCTTTGCCCTGCAAATTTTATCTTAGGAACGCGAAAAAAATAAAGGTTCATTTTCGCGGCCCGGAATGTTGGGATGAGTCAAGGCGCAAAAACCGGAGTTTAACGGGTTAAATGAGGATTTTTGCAAGGCAGACTCAGCCCAAAAGAACAAGCGAAAGGAAGAAGTTATTTTTTGAGCCTTCCCAACATGCAACATTTTACCGCTGAATACGAAAAATATAGCATAATCCTTCACCAGATGAAAAAGAGTATGAAAAACAATCTCCTTCTCAAGGCATTTATGCAGCTGCCGCTCTGGGCCAGGTTTGCCCTGCCTGCGGCTTTGTTCATTTTCTTTGTCCTGCTCATCAGCTCAGTTAAAAAGTTTGTCATCCTCTTTTTCTGGGTTGGGTTACTGGCTGCCCTGGGCTATGGGGTTACCCGCCTCTATGCCTATGCAAGCAGCGATAGCAAAAGAAGATAAACCCAGCTGAACAAAAAATCCGGCTGGTACCTTTTCCTATATACCGTACAGCCGGCCCACTTATCTATGCACAAGTGGGCCGGCTATCTTATTTCTGTTTTCCCGGATCCAGGGGTATATTCAGGGGTAAACCCTCTTGGCATGCAGGCGAATATAGAAAGTCGTACCGACTCCCTCTTCTGAATCCAGCCAGATGTCCCCTTCATGATTCAGCACAATTTTTTTGCAAATGGCCAGCCCAATGCCCGTGCCTTCATATTGGGTACGGGAGTGCAGGCGCTGAAAAATCGTAAATACCCTTTCGCGGTATTTTTCGTCTATGCCTATTCCGTTGTCTTTTACGCTAAATAAATAGCTTTCATTTTCCTGCATTGCATCAATTTTGATGACCGGGGGCTCATCTTCCTTCCTGAATTTGATGGCATTGCTGACGAGGTTTTGGAACAACAAATAAAGCTGTGATTCATAGCCTTCTATATACGGCATAGGGCCATAGATAAGCTGAGCCTGATTTACTTTTATTTGGTGCTGGAGGGCATCCCTGACCTTATCCAGCACCTGGTTCATGTCAACCATGGATTTGGGAAAGTGCTCGCGCCCGATGCGGGAATAGGCCAGCAGGTCCTGCAGCAGTTCATCCATTCTCATGGCCCCGTCGGTTGCATAGTCAATGAACTCTTTGGCCTCTTCGTCCAAATGCTCCCTGTATCGCCTTTCAACCAGCTGCATGTAGCTTCTAATGGTTCTGAGGGGTTCGCGCAAATCGTGGGAAGCCACATAAGCAAATTGCCTGAGGTCGTCATTTGACTGTTTCAGTTGTAGATTTTGCTCGCGTATCTCGGCCCTTTGCTGCATCAGCAGATTATTTTTGGCTTCTATTTCCCGCTGGCTTTTGGCCAGAAGCAGATTCTTTTTTGCTATTTCTGCATTTTGCATGCTCAGCAGGCGGTTGGCCCTGCGCTTGTTTCTAAAGAGCAGGAAGGTGATACACAGGGCCGTAAAAGCACAGATGATAATCATCAAGAGCATGCGTTTTTGTATGCGGTCGCTCTCCTGCTGAAGTTTAAGTTGGGCAATTTTCTGCTCCTTCTGGGTCAGTTCAAATTTGGCATCATATTCGGCCAGTATGTCTTTGTACTGTTGGCTGTAAAGCGAGTCGCTCAATTGCCGGTGCTGGCTTTGCAGACTGTAAGCATGCTTAAAATCTCCTCTGCGGATATAAATGGCGGCCAGCTCGTCCAGGCATTCCAGTATGGCCTGGTTGATTTCATAAGCTTTGGCAATTTCCAGGCTTTTTTGAAATTCTGCTATGGCCAGAGAATCATTTCCCCTGTTTTTCTCCAGCTCTCCCAGTGCAAAATATATTTTCTGCAAATAAATGTGGTGATTGTTGGCCTCGGCTATCTCAATGGCCTTGCCGTAGTAATCCCTTGCCCCAAATTCCATGTTCATTTTGGCATACACCTTCCCTATTCCGATGTAAGTGGAAACCTTCCTCACAGTATAACCCAGCTCTGTTTTAATGGCCAGGGCCTTCTGGAAGGTGTTGAGCGCATCTTTGTAAGCTCCCTTTTCGAAATAAATCTCGGCCAGGTTGTGCAAACAACTGGCTTCGAGGCTTTGCTTATCCATCTCCCGGCTCAGGTTCAGCGCCTCCAGGGTAGTCTCCAGCGCATGCTCATAGTCCTTGATGTCTTTGTAAAGCAGCCCAATGTTGGCCAGCAGAATGGCCGTGCGCTTTGTGCTATTTAATTGCTGCCAAACTTCCAGGGCACCCAAAAAATAACCCAGGGCTTCGGAATAATGGCCTTTTCGCGCAAAAACTATCCCCACGCTGTTATTTAAGTGTGCTTTCAACTCTGGATCCTCCAGTTTTTTTGCCAGCTCCAAGCCCTTGATAAAATAGTCCTGGGCGATGAGTAATTCGCCTTTATAGTCATGTATTTTTCCCAGGTTTTGAAGGGCTTTGGTTCTTTGAATATCGTCACCTTTCATTTGCGCCAGCTCCAAGCTCTTTGCGGCATAGTGAATGGCAGAATCAGCGTTAATGTACAACAGGTATGCCGCTATTTTTCCATATAAATCAATTTTCTCTTCATCAGACGCAGCTGGTAATTGCTGTTTGAATAAAACAATTTGTTCTTCCCTGCTTTTACTTTGCGCATCAACCTCATCACAAGGGTATGCCACCAGAACCATACAAAAGGCAAAAAACAATATGTGGCGCTTCATATTATTGGAGTATGTTTATTTCAACAAATATACTACTTTTTGCACAATAAGCATACATTTTCCCCATTTTGATTT
>RFHT01000538.1 GCA_003696835.1 Bacteroidota bacterium | reverse complement strand
TTCATTCCACCACTTTTACTATAAAACGCTGCTTTTTGCCTTTTTGTATCTGGAAATAGCGGTTGTGAAATACCTCCTGCATGTTCAGTTGCCGGCTGCTGTCCTCCCAGCGCTCCGTATTGATGCGTATGGAGCGGTCTTTTTCGATGGATCTGCGGGCCTCGCCTTTGGACTGGGTAATGCCCAGCTCCACCAGCAGGTCCACGATGTTGATGCCGCCTTCCAGCCTGGAGCGGCTGATGCTGATGGTGTCAGTGGATTGCCTGCTTACCTCCTCCCATTGGTCGAGGCTGAGTTTTTGCAGCGCTTCCCTGGTGGTGTTCCTGCTAAAGAGAAAATTGCTCAGCTCAATGGCTTTGTCCAGCGCTTCCTGCCCGTGGGTGAGCAGGGTAATGTCGGCAGCAAGCGTTTTTTGCAGTTGCCTTCTGCCGGGGTCCTCTTGGTGCTGCTGTACGATGGCTTGTTGTTCTTCGCGGCCTCGCAGGCTAAAAATGCGGAGAAACTTTTCGGCGTCCTCATCCGAGGTGTTGATCCAGTACTGGTAAAACTGGTAGGGAGACGTCTTTTTGGGGTCGAGCCAGATATTTTCCCCGGCTGCTGACTTTCCAAATTTCTGGCCGTCGGCACGGGTAAGCAGGGGGCAGGTCACGGCAAAGGCTTTGGCTTCTTTACCGAGTTTTTTGCTGATGAGATAAGTGCCTGTGGTGAGGTTGCCCCATTGGTCGGAGCCGCCCATCTGTATGCGCACCTGCTCGTGCTGGTAGAGGTGCAAAAAGTCGTAGCCCTGCAGCAACTGGTAGGCAAACTCTGTGTAGGAAATGCCGCTGTCGCCTTCGAGGCGCTTTTTGACCGAGTCCTTGGCCATCATGTAGTTGATGGTAATGTGTTTGCCAATATCACGCAAAAACTGCAGGAAACCGATGTCTTTAAACCAGTCGTAGTTGTTCACCATTCTGGCCGGGTTGGGGATGGCCGGGTCAAAGTCGAGGAAATGGGTCAGCTGCTTGTGTATGCATTCCTGGTTGTAGCGAAGTACTTCCTCTGACAAAAACTGCCGTTCTTCGCTTTTGCCCGAAGGGTCGCCTACCATACCGGTGGCGCCTCCCACCAGGGCCACAGGCGTGTGGCCCGCCTGCTGAAAGTATTTGAGCATCATGATGGGCACCAGGTTGCCCACATGTAAGGAATCGGCCGTAGGGTCGAAGCCAATGTAGCCCGACACCTTATTTTCATTTAAAAATTCCTCCGTACCCGGAATGCTGTCGTGGATCATGCCGCGCCAACGAAGCTCTTCGATAAAGTTCATGGATATTTGAGTTTTCACTTGCTGTATATCTTTCTGTAAATGTGATGTACCAATAGGTTATGGCGTAAATGCCTGAAAGGTACCGTGCCTAACCCGCACTGCAAATTAATCATGCAAGAAGTATTCCGGCAAGAATCGGGCAAATCTTTCCCAAAACTTTTTGAAATGGAGGTGCCTGCAAGAGAATTTGCCTGTTTTAGTTTCATATAGTTCAATTTTTGTAAAAATACTGTCATTATATTAAACACAAGTTAGAATTGAAGCAAGGCCCGTTTATTTTGTCGGCTCCTCAGCCGTAATTTTGCCATAAGAGCAAACACTTTCTGTTGGAAGTACCGGTAAAAGCCAAGCTTTTGCCGGCAAATACCCATAGCCAAATTTTATGAAGGTATATTTTTACTCTCTTTTCCTTGCCATTTTTTGTTGTTGGACCCTGCCTGCCACCGGGCAGGACGCAGGCCTGAGTGCCTACCGGGCTGCAGAGGGCCTGCGCAAGCAAAACCGCTGCGATGAGGCCATTGAAAAATATGAAGAAGCCATACGGCTGGCGCCCCAAAACTACCGGTATTTTTTCCAAATGGGACGATGTGAGTTGAAGGTTAAAGATTATGAAGGAGCAAAGCACGCATTTCAGCGGGTCATTGAGCTGCAGCCTTCCTATACGCCGGCCTATTCACTTTTGGCCAAAGTATATCGCCTGGAAAATGACCTGGACAATGCGGTATATTATTATGCGCAGGCAGCCAGTATGGAGACCAATCCGCGCCGGAAAGTGCAGTATGAATTGTTTCTGGTGAACCTGCTGCTGAGCCAGGGCGAGCAGGAAGCGGCAGCACAGCACCTGCTGCGGGCCCGGGAACTGGCGCCCCAAAACCCGGATGTGCTGTACTATCTGGCAGAAATCAGGGCATCGGAAGGCAAGTGGGCCGAAGCCCGGCAGGCCTATCAGGCGGCCCTGGCCACCGATGCAGTGCAGAAACTACCTCCTGCCGAAAAGGCCAAATATTACTACGGTCTGGGGGTAGCCCTGCAGCAAGTGGGAGAGGGGGCCGAAGCCAAAAAAATGTGGGAGCGTGCACAGTTTGGCAGCTATAAAAAACTGATAGACAAGCAGCTGGCTCAGGAAAATCACGAGTATTTTTACCGCATTGCGCTGAGCTATTACCTGCAGGGCGCCTACAGCCAAAGCGAGCTGTACCTCGGCCGTTCGCTGGATTTGCGCCAGGACTATGCCAGGGCATGGCTGCTAAAAGGAAGAATTGCGGCTAAAAGAGGCGAGTTGCGGCAGGCCATTGCTCACTACGAGCAGGCGGCAGAGGTAGTGAAAGACAGCGAGCAGCGCGAAAAAATTGCCGTTACGGTGGCCAATATGTACCTGAATCTGGAGGATGGGCAGGGCGCCCTGGCTGCGCTTCAGCCGGTGTTGGCGGCCAATCCGCAGCAGCTAGGCCTTCAATACCTCAAAGCCCGGGCTGCCTATCTGGCCGGCGAGTATGAGCAGAGCATCTCTACCCTGGAGGCCCTGCTAAAGTTGGGGCTGGAAAAACAGGAGCGCGCGAAGTACAACTTTCTGCTGGGACTGGCTGCCCGCCAAACCAACGACCCGGCCAGGGCAGCGGAAGCCTTTCGCCAGGCCATGGTGGGGCCTTACCGGGATGCCGCCCGCCAGGAGCTGGACCAGTTGGGCGGGTAGAGATATGGTTTAGCCCGGGTATTGAAGCACCCCTTCCGGGCTGTGTATGCTGAGATGCTTGTGCGCTGCGGCTTCGCAGCGCCCTACGATGCGGGCAGCTATGCCCATCTCTTCGGCCATGGCCACAATGCCTGCCGCATGCTGCTCCTCCAGGTAGATCTCCAGCCGGTGGCCCATGTTGAACACCTGGTACATTTCACGCCAGGCTGCCCCCGAGGCTTGCTGTATATGGCGAAAGAGGGGAGGCGGATCAAACAACTGATCTTTGATGACGTGCAGCTTGTCCACAAACTTGAGGCATTTGGTTTGGCCACCGCCCGTGCAGTGAATGAGGCCATGTATGTGTGGGCGATAGCGCTCCAGCACCCGCTTCATGAGGGGTAAGTAGGTGCGCGTAGGGCTCAGCAGCATCTTGCCTATGGGCAGGGGGCAGTCGTCGGGTTGATCGGTGAGGCGGTAGGGCCCACTGTACACCAGGGATTCATCCACGGCGGGGTCATAGGACTCGGGGTAGCGCGCGGCGTAGCTGTGGTGCAGCATGTCGTGGCGGCCGTTGGTGAGGCCATTGCTGCCAATGCCGCTATTGTAGGCCTGCTCGTATTCGCTCTGCCCAAAGCTGGCCAGGCCCACGATCACATCGCCTGCCTGAATTTCTTCATTGGTAATGACCTGGCTGCGGGGCATGCGGCAAAAGGCCGTGGCATCCAGCACCAGGGTGCGCACCAGGTCGCCCACGTCGGCCGTTTCCCCGCCCGTATTGCGTGCTTCTATGCCGTAGCCGCGCAGCATCTCAAAGAAAGCCTCCATGCCCTGCAGCATTTCGGCCAGCACCTCTTTGGGGATGAGAAATTTGTTGCGGCCAATGGTGTTGGAAAATAAAAAATGGTTGACCGCTCCTGCACACAGCATGTCGTCCAGGTTCATCACCAGGGCGTCCTGTACGATGCCGCGCCATACGCTGAGGTCGCCGGTTTCGCGCCAGTAGAGGTAGGCCAGGGAGGATTTGGTGCCGGCGCCGTCGGCGTGCATGATGTTGCACCAGGCGGGGTCCCCGCCCACCAGGTCGGGCAGTACCTGGCAAAAGGCCCGCGGATATAGTCCTTTATCCAGGTGCTCAATGGCATAGTGTACATCTTCCTTGTCGGCAGAAACGCCGCGCTGGTCGTATTTATTCATCTTGCTTTTGGACATGGGTACAGCTGAAAGGGCAAAGTTAGGAATAAAAAGCAGAACCTGTGCAGTTTTGGGTGCGCCTCCCCGGCAGGAGTGAGAAATGTCATTGTACGGAAAACGATTGAATGCACATTTTGGGCGGGAAAATGCGCGAAAGTGGAAACAATCCCTATTTTTGCCCAAACTTCCCAAAAAGCTACTATATTGGGCCATAATTTCTTGCTGATATGATCATAGGAATCCTGAAAGCCGTCAATGACGCACGTGTGGCCATGGTGCCTGAAACGGTGGCCAAACTCATAGGGAAAGGGCACGAGGTATGGGTAGAGCAAGGAGCGGGAGAAGGTGCTTTTTTTTCAGATGAGACCTATACAGCAGTAGGCGCAAAGGTGGGTACACGGGCTGAGGTACTAAAAAAGGCAGAAGTGCTGCTGAGCATAGAGCCGCCCAGCCTGGAAGAACTCCGCCAACTGCCTGCCGGCAGCTGCGTCTGTTCCCTCTTCAACCCACTGGTGAATACCGAATTGGCCGAACAAATCAGAAAGCTGGACATTCGGGCTTTCAGCCTGGACCGCATTCCCCGTACCACCATTGCCCAGAGCATGGACGTGCTTTCCAGCATGGCCTCCATAGCGGGCTACAAGGCGGTGCTGGTGGCGGCCAATATACTGCCGGGCTACCTGCCGATGATGATGACAGCCGCGGGCACCATTCCGCCTGCGCGGGTGCTGGTGCTGGGCGCCGGGGTGGCGGGCCTGCAGGCCATTGCCACGGCGCGCAGGCTGGGAGCCGTAGTGGAGGCCTTTGATGTGCGCTCGGCGGTAAAGGAAGAGGTGGAAAGCCTGGGAGCCAAATTTGTGGAAGTAGAAGGCGCTGCCGAAGACCAGGCAGCAGGAGGCTATGCCATTGAGCAAAGCGAAGACTACCAAAAGCGCCAGCGTGAGCTCATCCACCAGCGCGGCTCCCAATCTGACATCATCATCACTACGGCCCAGATTCCCGGCAGAAAGGCCCCCCTGCTGGTAGAAGCCCGTACGGTGGAAGCCATGCGGCCCGGCAGTGTGGTGGTGGACCTGGCGGCCGTATCGGGCGGTAACTGCGCCCTTACCCAAAATGACAAAACCATTGTGCACAATGGGGTGAGCATTGTGGGCGACTCCAACCTGCCAGCCAAAATGCCTGCGCATGCCAGCAAGCTCTTTGGCAACAACCTGCTCAATTTTATCCTCTATGTCTTTCAGGACGGCAAAGATAATCTGGACATGGAAAACGAAATTGTCAAAGGCAGCCTGGTGTAAGCTCAGCTGCTGGACAATTGTGCCGGGCATTCACCCCCATCTGCCAAGCTGCAATATCCTAATTCAATCCACTTATGGAATACCTACTTCAGTTTTTTTCGGACAACCTGCTGATGATCTATGTGCTGGTACTGGCCATATTTCTGGGATATGAACTGATTTCCAATGTGCCTACTGTGCTGCACACGCCCCTGATGTCGGGCGCCAACGCCATCAGTGGGGTGGTCATCATTGGGGCCATCTTGCTCATCAGGCAGGCCGAGGCCGGCGACTACCTGGCCCTCAGCCTGGGCACCCTGGGCATTATACTGGGTACCATCAATGTGGTGGGCGGCCATGCCGTTACCGACCGCATGCTGGAAATGTTTAAAAGGAAAAAAGGAAATTAAACACCATGATACATCAACTCGTCGAACTGGGATACCTCATAGCGGTCATTCTCTTCATCATCGGGCTGAAGCAGCTCAGCAGCCCCCGCACTGCGCGCAAAGGCAACCTGCTGGCGGCCACCGGCATGGGCATTGCCATTCTGGTTACCCTCATTTTGCCGCTGGAGTCGGGCGCCAACAACTACTTGCTCATAGCCCTGGGCATCGCCATAGGCTCCGTCATAGGGTGGATAGCGGCCCGCAAGGTGAAAATGACGGCCATGCCGCAGATGGTTTCGATATTTAACGGCCTGGGGGGCGCCTGTGCAGTGGCCATTTCTTTGGTAGAACTGGTGGGCTATCAGGCTACTTTTGAATCGGGGGGAGCGGTATTTGCGGGGGTACACCTCACGGCTCTGATGGCCATGTTTGTAGGCGGTGTGGCTTTTACGGGCAGCATGCTGGCTTATGGCAAGCTCGAAGGGCTGATAGACGACCGTAAGGTGCGCATTCCCCAACCCACCGTGGTCAACCTCGTATTGCTGCTGAGCATACTGGCAGGCATAGGCTACAAACTGGCCATGCCGGCTGAACCCCTTACATGGGTCATCGCCATCATGGTGGTTTCGCTCATTTACGGTATTACCTTCGTCATTCCCATAGGCGGGGCCGATATGCCGGTGGTCATTTCGCTGCTCAATGCTTTTACGGGGGTAGCCGCTGCCCTGGCCGGGCTGGTATATGACAACCATGTGATGCTGGTGGGGGGAATTCTGGTGGGCTCCTCCGGCACCATTCTCACCGTGCTGATGTGTGAAGCCATGAACCGCTCCCTGCTCAATGTAATTATCGGGGGCTTTGGCAGCACGGGTAAGGCTGCCGCCCAGAGTGGCGATCAGGTGGCCAAAGAAATTACCCTCATGGATGCGGCCATTTTGCTGAGTTATTCCAATTCGGTCATCATTGTGCCGGGCTACGGCATGGCTGTGGCCCAGGCCCAGAAGGTGTGCCATGAGCTGGAAATGCTGCTGGAGGATAAGGGCGTTTCGGTGCGCTACGCCATTCATCCCGTGGCCGGGCGCATGCCCGGGCACATGAATGTGCTGCTGGCCGAAGCCGACGTGTCCTACGACAAACTGCTCGACCTGGACGATGCCAACAAGGCCCTGGCCGATGCCGATGTGGTGATCATCGTAGGGGCCAACGACGTGGTAAACCCCTCTGCTAAAACCGACCCCGGCAGCCCCATTTACGGCATGCCCATACTGGATGTGTTGCAGGCCAAGCACACCATTGTGCTCAAGCGCAGCATGAGCCCCGGGTATGCGGGCATCCAAAACCCCCTCTTTTTTCACGAAAAAAACCGCATGCTTTTTGGCGACGCCAAAGACAGCCTGAGCAAGCTGGTGAGCGAAATCAAGACGCTGGGGTAGGAGAGCCCCCGGCCGCTTGCTTGCAGCGGCAGCTTGTACTGCAAAAAAACGATGCAGCCACTTTCGCGGCCGCATCGTGAGCAATTTGAGAACATTCAGGTACAAAAGAACGCTAACAATCAACAGTCTGTATCGGCCAGGTTTTGGTCCCAGCAGTGCCAGTTATTGTCGTGGAAGAAATGCTGGTTTTTCACGCGCCCTTCGTGGGTGGGTTCATTCCACTGAATTTGGAGGAAATAATTGGGATTAGCCAGGCCGCCTTTTACGTCAAAGGCGCGGTTGAAGTCGGCCGAGGCATCTTCCCGGTACTCAATATAGCCGCCGCGGTCGTCGTCGCTGGGCCGGATGTTGGTGTAGCGTACCACGCCATCTCCGGTTTGGGGGTCGCCGTGGTAGTCAATGCTGATGAAGGGTTCGGGGTTGTTGGGCTGGTGGTTGAGCACAAAGTGGGCTTCGGTTTCGTCTCTGGACACCACGCCCCGGTACCATTCAAATTCGGTGAAGCCGCCCACTTCCGATACCGTCATGATCCACTGTACGGCTTCGCCATTGTTGACGTATTCGGCAGTGAGGCTTACGTGGTAGGTTTGGCCTCCCAGGTCTTCGGCACGGTATTCATAGGACCACTCGAATACGCCATTGCCGATGTATTGGGGTTCCTGGTTGAGGGCGTAGGCAAAGGCGGCAAAGGGCACGGCTCCGTTCAATGCGATGGCAGTATGCCACACTACCAGGTTGAGGCTGGCGTGCACCCAGTTGCGGTAGGTGGCGCCGTGTACTTGTGAGGCGGTGGTGTCGCCCTGGCGCAGGGCATCGGTGGGCATGGCGTAGGTGGCAGCGGAGGGCAGCTCGGGCGCTACCAGTTGGTCGTTGGTGCCGGGTATGACGTCTTGTTCACAGGACTGGAAGAGGGCACCAAATACGAGCAGGGCAATGATTAGATAAGCATTTTTCATAACTGATTCTTTTTTTAGGTTTTACACAATCAGCGGTTTTCATCACGCTTTTCGCCCTTACTACCCAAAAGCTGTAGCTTACCCTTAGTGGAAAGGAGATTTTTTTTTATTTTTTTTGAAAAAGGGCAAACAGAAGGGATAGGGGCTGGCCCGGAACGCCCGCTGCGCGGCAGGCAGTGAGCGGGCTGGTGGCTGGGAGCCATCAGCTCGCTTTTTGCACATAGTGGAAAATTCATGCAAAAATTTTTGCACTTATTTCCGGCTTCCAAGCTTTAAGTTTTTAATTTTCAATTGGTTGACAAATGCCAACCATTTCGATACTCCAATATTAATATTTTCATTGATTGGAAAATCAGTCTTCCTTCTTATATTTGTTAGCTCTGCCAAAGGTGTTCCTCTCCCTTTTGGGATGCATCCCATATCGCATTTCCTTCGCAAATGGGAAATATGTTGTTGTGGGTTAACTATATGAACAAAACACACAAATGACAGTAGCAAACAGGCTCAAATATCCAACCTTATGGCTTTCTGCCTTTCTATTGGTGTTAGGCAGTCAGTCCAGCCTTCTGGCGCAGGTAGTACTGCCCCAAATTACCGATCAGCACAAGCAGGTACTGGGAGTTAGCACGGGACTGAGTGTGCTCAGGGTCCGCCAGCCTGACGACAGCTGGCGGTGGTGGGCAGAACCGGCCATTGCTCCCAAATGGGGATATTTTGTACAGGACAATCTGGCTTTGGGGATAATGGG
>RFHT01000537.1 GCA_003696835.1 Bacteroidota bacterium | reverse complement strand
TGACAGCACGCTTATGCCATTCATCTTCTGTATGAATGATGGTACTGATTACTTCATTTGTTTCCAATTCGAGTTCATACAGTTTTTCCCTGATTTTCTCCTTTTCAGCTTTGCTGACCTTTTTCTTCTTGAGGAGTATTAAAAAATCCCAATCAGAATCCTTGCTGAAATTGCCTCTGGCACGGGAGCCGAATAAAATTACTTCATTATTGGGAAAAATATTAGAAACTTCTTTTTTTACCAGACCTATAATATTCATATTACTATTAGCTGACCCAATTTTCAGCTTTACTTTTCTTGACGTGTCTATGAGATTGTTACCCATAATTGCTTGTTTTACATGCTCTGCAGCGCTTGTAGTTGCTTAATAGCAAGATAGGTAAATGGGAGGAAATATACCACAGGGAAGAGAATTTTGTGATAGAAAGCGCATTATGGAGGGGCTATATACCTGTGAAAGAAATTTAAACAGCAGGGTCAATTTATTGTTCCTGGATTCAGGCTTTTCAACTTGCCTCTTCCTCTCCTCCCCTTTGGCTGCTGCGTTTTCGCAGCAGGGCAATGTTGCGTTGGGGAATGGAAGCCACATCGGGGTGGGAGGCCACGGCGGCCTCCACGCTGTCTTCGCGCAGCAGGTGCAGCATGGGGTAAGGGCTGCGGTTGGTGGCATTTTCGGGTGCATGGGCGTCGGTTCCGGCAAAGTGGTAATGGGGGTGAAAGCTGGCAATCTGGATCACCCCTTCCAGGTCCATGTCCACCAGCAGGGCCTCAGCCAGGTCCAGGAAGTCGTTGTAGTCGGCAAAGTCCTGCAGCACCTCCGGATGGATGAGCAGGGTGGTTTCGACTTGTTCTGGAGGAGTTTGGGCCAGGTGGCTGAGCTCAGCGGCCAGGTCCTGCAGCAAATCGGCTACACCTTGGGCCTGGCTGAGGGCAAAGCGAACCTTTCCCTGCCGCAGGGGATTGGCAGCAAAGGGGCACAGATTGAGGCCCACCACAAAGCTCTCCACCCAGCGGCGCGTTTGGGCAATGATGTACTCGGACTGCTTCATAGGCGGTAATTCTGCGGGAATATACGTAAATTTCGCGGGCCGCAGGCAGTGCGAAGCCAGCAGCCTGCTTGCTTGTAGCCGTGCCAGTAAGCTACAAATACATGGAAGAGCTGCGAGCTGGCTCATTTCAAAACTGAAAACTATGTCAAAGACAACTTTACTGAGTGTGCTGTTCTGGGTGTGGCTCATCCTGCTGGCCTCCATTGTGTTTGGTCTCTGGGTGGGGCATGAGCAGTTGGAAGCCAGCCTCTTTACCCTGCTCTGGTGGATATGGGGCCTGCTGAGTGTGGGCCTGCTGGTAGTGGGGATAAAATGGCTGAGCAAGCGGGGAAAAACATAAACAGCCAGCCGAAAATTCGACTGGCTGTCCACACATCAACCTAAACAACTTCAGACTATGAACTTTAACTCTCTTTTAAAGCTATGCTTACCGTAATGGTTTGTTATCTTAAATGCTTTCTAATCCATATACTGCCATGCCACTCATTTGGATTCAGCACCGTGTCGAGGGCTTATCAAGCGTGTATATTCGCTCCATAAACGTGTAAGAAAAAAAATAGTTTCATTTTTGGTGGGGGGATTGTAATTTCATGGTACATCAACCCCACAACAACAATCCCATGAAATACTTACTTTTCTTTTGTTGGATGCTTGGCTGTATGAGCCCTGGCCTGATATGGGCTCAGGAAGAGCAGCCGCTTTTTGCCAGTGACGAGCTGGTGGAAATGAGTCTGAAGCTGGACGTGCAGGCTGTGCTGGACGACCGGGGCGACGATGCCGATTACCACGATGTGCTACTGACTTATACAGACGAAAATGGGCAGGAAGTGGAGCTGGAGGCCAAGGTACGCACCAGGGGAAAATTTCGCAGAGACGAGGAAACCTGCAATTTTCCTCCTCTTCGCATCAATTTCCCCAAGAAAAAAGTCGAAAATACCCTCTTTCACGGGCAGGACAAGCTCAAGATGGTAACACACTGCCAGGAAGATGAATACATACTGCGGGAGTACCTGGTGTATCGCATATACGGGCTGCTCACGCCCTATTGTTTCCGGGTGCGCCTGGCCCGCATACAGTATGTGGATACCGGCGGCAACTATCCGCCCGAAACACATTATGCCTTTTTTATAGAAGATGAAGACCTGCTGGCTGAGCGCTGTGGAGGCCAGGAGTTGGACGAGGAGGTAGTCGTAAGGGCCGAAGAAGCCGATCCCGAAATCACCCGCCTGATGTACGTCTTTCAGTACATGATCGGCAATAAGGACTTTGACGTGCTGCTGAGGCGCAACATGAAAGTGGTACAGGTGGAAGGCCGGGAAAAACCCCTGCCCGTGCCTTACGACTTTGACTGGGCCGAGGTAGTGGACGCCTCCTATACCCAGATTGCGGGACTGAGCAAAAAGGCCCGGCTGAACAAGCGCGTGTTCCGCAAGTTGTGCGTCAGTGAGGAAGAGATTCAGGCCACCTTTGCGCGCTTTGAGGCCGTAAAACCGCAGGTGTTTGAGTTGATAAAAAACTTTGAATTACTCGACAAGGCCTCGCGCAAGGAGATGATTAAATATTTTAAAGAATTTTACGCTTTGATTCGCAAACCCAAAATTGTAGAGGCACACTTTTTGAAATATTGCAATTAAGTGGCTCTTTGGCCCAAAGAACTGAGGGCAAACCATTTCAGCTTATTTTTTGCCCGCTTTACTGGCTTATACACGCCCGGAATGGAATAAAAATGCATATATTGTGTCTTCGTTAACAAACTTTACCGGGTAGCAAACCCGGACACCGCCACAGTTTTACATCTGTGTAAAGTCTTTTCATGATGGTAGTATTGGTTAGTTGAGCAATGGTGAGGCGACACGAGGTCCCTCACCTTTTTTTTGCACAACTTGCCTAAAAAAACTAGTAAAGCATTTGCAAATCAGGCCTTTTCACCATTATATTTGGAGCGTAAATTTGTGTGTCCCAATATCATTAGCATTGTCCCTGCCCCAACACTACGCCATTATTGATATAGAAACCACGGGGGGCGACCCCCGCAAGGACCGCATTACCGAAATTGCCATTTACCGCTATGACGGCCAGCAGGTGACCGACTCCTTTACTTCCCTCATCAATCCCGAAGTGCCCATACCAGACCGCATCACCTACCTCACCGGTATCGACAACGACATGGTAAAGGATGCGCCCCGCTTTTATGAGGTGGCCCGCCAGATCGTAGAGATCACTGAAGGGAGCATTTTTGTGGCGCACAATGCCCGTTTTGACTATGGGTTTATACAGAAAGAGTTCAGGAGCCTGGGCTATACCTTTTCGCGTAAAATGCTCTGCACCCTTAAGCTGGCGCGCAAGCGCCTGCCGGGCCTGCAGTCTTACAGCCTCAAAAACCTCTGCCGCGAACTGGGCATAACCAACGAGGCCAGCCACCGCGCCTTTGGCGATGCGAAGGCCACCCTGGTATTGCTGCAGCAGCTGCTGCAGCAGCAGGAAACCGGCCTGGACAACCTCAGCCTGGAAATGGCCTCAGCCAAAATTCCGCCCAACCTCCCGCGCAGCAAGGTCGAAGCCCTGCCCGACGCCATAGGGGTGTATTATTTCTACGACCAACACGGCAATGTGCTCTACACCGGCAAGAGCAACAGCATACGCAAGCGCGTGCTTTCGCACTTTCAGGCGGCCTACAAAACCAAAAGAGGCATGCGCCTCTTTGAGCAGATACACGATCTGGGCTATGAGCTCACCGGCAGCGAGCTGGTGGCCCTGTTGCTCGAAAATGAAGAAATCAAGCGGCTGCTCCCCCCCTACAACCGCGCACAGCGCAGGCGAAGTTTCCGCTATGCCGTCTATGCCGATGTCAACGAGCAGGGCTATCACTTTTTCTGGGTGGATAAACTGCGGGAAGACCCCCGCGCGGTGGCCTGCTTCTCCTCCCGCGTGCATGCCGAAAGCAGCCTCAGGCGCGCAGGCGAGGAATACGAGCTCTGCCCCAAGCTCTATGGCATGGAGGCAGGGCCTGGCAGGTGCTTCCACCACCAGCTGCACCTGTGCAGGGGCGCCTGCATAGGTGAGGAACCCCCCGAAGTGTACAACCAGCGCTGCATGCTCGCCATTGCCGCCCTCAACTACGGACAAACCGACAAAGGCAACTACCTCATCATCGACCGGGGCCGCAATGAGCACGAGCGCGCCGTGGTGTGCCTCGAAAAGGGCGTGTACCAGGGCTACACCTATGTGGACCTCGAACTGCTGCAGGCTTCGCCCGCCGAGCTCCGTACCCTCGTCCCCTTTAAGGCCGAAGCCCCGGACGTACAGCGCATCATTCAGGGCTTTCTGCGCCGAAACCGCAAAAAGGTGCAGCTTGTGAGCTTTTGAGTGTTCTTTAACCCACCTACCTCAAGGCTTGTTAGCAAGGAAATGAAATAGTTGAAGTAACTATTCAGCACCCTCGGCTGGAAACAAGCAATGAGTCTTTTATAAAAAACGAAATTGACATAAGGTCCTCATTTTCAATTATTTGCACTAACCACCCCCGGCCCCTCCTTGAAAATGAGGGGAGTTTTTCCTGGCAGGCGGCTACGCCGCCTGCGACCTCTTCGCCTCCCCTCCTTAGGCCCTGAGCGAATGGGGTAGTGGGATAATCCTGATAAGGATCGCGAACGCCTTAAAAAAATAAGCAGATCCGTGAGTCAACAAGGGGCCGGGGGGTGGTTGACAAAAACAAAGTTTCATGCATGCATGGTCAATGAAGGTACTATTGAGGTATTCCCCCTTTTTTGCAGCAGGTATAGGCTGAATAGGTACTAGTTGAGCAGGTTCAGCTTGTCAACAACACCTTATCTGGGCCAGAAAGGTCAAAAAGGCAGCAGGCCCAAGCCAGGAAGAACTGGCCTTAAAAAGTGGGATGACCAAAAATATCGCGCATAGAGAACAACCGCCCGATATAGAATTGGGAACATTGAGAAAGATTATAGAAATTGGCCTGGGAAAATGGATATACAGATATTTTGAACCCAACCCTACCATATCATGAAGAAACTCCTCACCCTACTGACTGGCTGCTGCTTGTTGCTGGCCTGCAGCCAAGATCCTAAAGCCGTACAGCAACAAGCCCAGCAATTTATCGATGAGTACACCCAGCAGTTGCTGCCCCTGTATTACGAATCGGCCCTGGCCGAATGGGACGCCAACACCCACATTGTGGAAGGCGACACCACCAATGCCCACCGGGTGAAGGTGGCCAACGAGGCCCTGGCCGCCTTTACTGGCAGCGAGGAAAACATTGAGCAGGCCAGAAAATGGCTCGAACAAAAGGCACAGCTCACCCCCTTGCAGCTACGCCAGTTGGAAGCCATTTTGTACGAAGCGGCCAACAACCCCGCTACGGTACCCGAACTGGTGAAAGCCCGTATAGCGGCCGAAGCTGCCCAAACGGAGAAGCTCTTCGGCTTTGATTTTCAACTGGATGGGCAGTCGGTGTCCACCAACGAGCTGGACGCCATATTGAAAGAAAGTACCGACCTGGATGAGCGCCTCAGGGCCTGGAATGCCAGCAAAGAAGTGGGCAAAGAACTCAAAGACGGCCTGAGCGAACTGCAGCGCCTGCGCAACCAAACCGTACAGGCCCTCG
Organism: Bacteroidota bacterium; assembly: GCA_003696835.1. GTDB lineage: Bacteria > Bacteroidota > Bacteroidia > J057 > J057 > J057. The sequence goes on along the minus strand of RFHT01000537.1, from coordinate 6,016 downwards.
GCTACGACGACTACTTCACCTACCAGGTGAGTGACTATGGCATGAGCGTAGAAGAAATGCTGGATGCCTGCCGCGGCATGATGCAAGACATCTGGCCCCTGTACCGGGAGCTGCATACCTACGCCCGCTACGAACTGGCCCAAAAATACGGCCTGGACGAAGTGCCAGACATGCTGCCGGCACACTGGCTGCCCAACCGCTGGGGCCAGGACTGGTCGGCCCTGGTGGAGGTACAAGGCATAGACCTGGACGGCATACTGGAAGAAAAAGGGGCTCCCTGGCTGGTGGAGCAGGCCGAGCGTTTCTATGTGAGCATGGGTTTTGAGGAACTTCCACGCAGTTTTTGGGAAAAATCCAGCCTCTATCCCCTGCCGCCCGATGCAGGCTACAAGAAAAACAACCACGCCTCGGCCTGGCACATGGACCTGCAGGACGACGTGCGCTGCCTCATGTCGGTGGTGCCCACTGCCGAGTGGTACGAAACCACCCACCACGAGCTGGGGCACATCTACTACTACATTGCCTACTCCACCCCCGAAGTGCCCCCTCTGCTGCGGGCCGGTGCCAACCGGGCCTACCACGAGGCCATCGGCAGCCAGCTGGGCCTGGCAGCCATGCAAAAGCCCTTTCTCGCACAGCTGGAGCTGATTCCCCCCGACCTGCAAACCGACGAAACCCAAAAACTGCTGCAGGAAGCCCTCAACTACATCGTGTTTATTCCCTGGGGCGCCGGGGTCATGACCTTTTTTGAGCATGATTTGTACAAAGAAAACCTGCCCCCCGATGCGTACAACCAGCGGTGGTGGGAGCTAAAAAAGCAATTTCAGGGCATTGTGCCCCCCGCTGAGCGCGGCAACGAATACTGCGATGCCGCCACCAAAACCCACATCAACAACGATGCCGCCCAGTATTACGACTACGCCTTGTCCTATGTGCTGCTGTTTCAGTTTCACGACCACGTGGCGCGCAACATCCTCAAGCAGGACCCCCGCGCCACGAACTACTACGGCAGCAAAGCCACCGGTGAATTCCTCCAGGGCATACTCTCAAAAGGCGCAACTGAGGACTGGCGCCAACTGCTGAAAGAATCCACCGGCGAAGACCTTAACGCCAAAGCCATGCTCAACTACTTCATGCCCCTGATGGAATTCCTCAAAGAGGCCAACCAGGGACGCACCCACACCCTGCCCGAAACCTTAGTGTTTGATGAGTCGTAGGGTTTGTGCCCCTGAGGGGTAAATTGCCTTGAGCAAATAAAACCCAGCGGGAAGTATTGTAAGGTCAAGCTGGTCTTCACTTGCGGCCAGCCTGGCCCTGAATACCATTTTGTTGACGCTATTATATACCTCAAGGTTTAGCGGAGTATCCCGCTTATTGTGCCGAATATGAAAAATGCCCGTTCCAGGCACCGGATATACGGAGACTGATGAACTGGGCTGAGGTGAAAAGTGGAGCGACTCAATGTCGGAATAGCCATAGCTGCCATCCATGTCCACCAGCTTGAGCCGGTAATAATTGGGCCCTTCAAAAGGTGCCCGGTCCAGGAAGGTATAAGTTCTTTCTCTCTGGCTATATCCGGCAGCTTTTTCATTGTGAATCACCTTCCATTGAACCCCATTATCAGAACGCTCTACTTCAAAGAAATCACTATTTTCTTCAGACAGCGTAATCCAGCTAAGGGCAATATGCTCATCAGCTTGGCTTACCTTAAATGTGCCCAGTTTTACCGGCAGGGGTTCATTGGTAATCATCCACAGCAGCGCATTGGTGATGAGCTGTTCAAATTCGGTTCCCGCTGTGGTATAATTGGAGGCGGCATGCCCCAGGGAGGTATAAAACACCTTGGACTTTTGGGGTCCAATCCTGTACCAGGCAATAGGGCGAGGCGCATCATAAGACTGAGAACCGGTTCTATCTACCTGAAGGAGTGGATGGATGTCGCTGGCCAAAAACCCATATTGCCAGTAATAAAATTCATCCTGCTTGATCCAGGGAAAAGAAATCCCCTCGGTAGCAGGGTGGGATTGCAGCAAAGTGATGGTTCCCCAGTGGTGCTGACTGGTGTGGTTAGGGTTGGTCTGCACACTTCCGCCCAGGGTTTGGGCATACCAGTCCCAGCTTCCCGTAGCTCCTCCGTTAGCGCTACTGTGCCGGTAGGTATCACTGGCGGCGTGTATGCCCAGAAGGTTTCGCCCCAGGGTATCCACAAACCATTGGAGCGCAGCCCGCTGGCTGGCGTTGAGGCCACTATTCCCGCTGGTATTGCTAAATACCACGACCTTGGCCCTGCCCAGGTCCGCTTTGTTGAATAAATGGCCGTTGTTGTCGTGCATCACCTGAAAGTTATGCGCCGCACCGATTCGCTGAAACATGCCCAAAGACTGATATTCAGTCTGGTGGTCATATCCCGTAGCCTCCGTATAGTGAATGATGATGTCCTGGGCATAGGAAGGGAAAATGTGCCAATACAAAGAAAAAATAACAAGGTAGCTTCTTTTACAAATTGAATGCATCACAGATAGGTACGTATTAAAGCCAGGTTAATCGGTTTACAATATCACCTGTCCCCTACGTAACCTAATCGGAAATTGGTTGCTTTGAGGAGATCGAATAAAGTCAGAATTACCGTCCAGGACGCTTATCAGCTTGCTTCCGGTAGCCGGCTATTCCTCCTTATGATTTCCGCAATCTTGGCTATTCCTGCCCATTCCCTATTCGCCCATACACAAAAAAGTCCGACTTGGAAGTGCGTTCAGGCTGGGAAGCGTCAAAAGGGTATGGGTTGGGGACGCGCTCCAGCAGCTGCCAGTGGGGCAGCACGGCTTGCACCCAACTGCTGAAGTTGCGCAGGCGCACATGCGGGTCCTGGCGGCGGTCTTCATCGCTGGAATAAATGACCACATAGCGGCTGGCCGAAGCAAAGAGGTGCCGCATGTAGGTTTCAAACACCTCATCTTCTATGAGGTGATAAATCACGTCCAGGGAGAGGCTGAGCTCAGCCCGGAAGATGCCCAGGGGATCGTGAAAAGCAAAGGGATGGTAGTAGAAAAAGCTTTTGGTGGCATCCTGCTCAAAGCGCTGCATACACAGCTGTACAGCCGTTTTGGATACATCCAGGCCGATGTAGGCGGGATATTGGGCCAGGCTGAGCTGGTGGCCGTCACCACAGCCCCATTCTATCACCCGCTCAATGCCGTGGCGCGCCACGAAGGCATTCAGCCATTCGGCCTTAAACTGTGCCAGGCGGTTGTAGGAGCCCGGGCCCGAGTCGCCGCCCTGCTGGTAGCGCTGCTCCCAGTAGGCAGCTGAGCCCGGAAAGCTGCGGGTTTTCAGGGCCTTGTGCAGACCCAGCGCCAAAGGACCAAGCAAGGGCGTATTGCGAATAACTTCTCTGAGTTTTTTCATGGAGCAGTTTGCCATTGAGTGCACGCACGCAAGGGCAAAAATGAAAAGGAATCCCTAATTTTCCTATTTTTATACTTCCGGCAGGCTTACGCTAAGGCCGCTTTACAAAAATCTATACACTTTTGCACTTCCTTTACGGCATCAGAGCCCTCAGGTATAGGGTACTCCAGCTCGATGGTGCCCATAAAGGGGTATTTTTCCTTTTTCATCAGTTGAAGAATTTCCTTTAGGGGGGTATCCCCTTCTCCCCAGGGCATGTTGGGGCCATTGTCAAACTTGCGGTCTTTCAGGTGCAGGTTCAAAATGCGGTCGTGGTATTTTTGGATGAGCGGAATGGGCGACTCATTGGTGCCGGCCACATAGTGGCCTACGTCCAGGTTGAGGGCGTTGTAGGGCGACAGCTTCACGGCTTCATCCCAGCTGTTGAAGTTGACTTTGGCGTGGTTGTGGTAGCCGATGAGGCGTTTATATTCATCGGCATAAGGAGCGAGTTTTCGCACGGCCTCATCGGAGCGCTCCAGGGTGATGCCCCTGGCTCCCAGGGCTTCGGCCACGTGAAAGCAGTAGCGAATTTCGTGTTCCTCCATGCGGTCGAGGGGAAATTTTACGATTTCAATCTTAACCCCTTCCCGCTCGTACAGCTTGCGCAGGTCTTTGAATTTGCGCATGTCTGCTGAGGCGCGCCACTTGCGCATTTCCGCTGCCCAGGCAGCCCGTTCTTGTCGAAATTTTTCCCGCTCTTCCTGGCTGGCGCCCCGCTTCCAGGCAGGAGCCGGGGGTGCCCCCGCAAAGGCCTCAACCGGGTCTCCCATCAGTTCAACGGTACTTAGCCCCAGGCTGGCCACATAGCCCAGCAGGTCCTCTGCGCTGCCGGGCATAGAGCGAAAACTATACGTAATTACGCCCAGCTTGATGCCTTTGATGGCAGGCGGGGCCAGGTGGATGCGATGCCCACTCATTGAAAGCGGAAGCAGGGAAGCCACTGAAAGGCCCGCTGATGTTCGAAGAAAGCTACGTCTGTTCATGAGTTAAAAAATGAGCTTTGGAGTTTGTGATGAATAACAAGATAAATAAAATATTTTTCTCACATCGCCATATTCCTCAAATTGCAGGCATTAATGCTGAGACCCCATGAACACCCACACCCTTTCCGTCGTAATCCCCGCCTACAATGAAGCCGCTACCATCACACCTATACTGGACAAGCTGCGGGAGCTGCGGCTGCCTGCCGGTATGGACAAAGAGCTGATTGTGGTCAATGATGCCTCTACCGATGATACCGGACACAAAGTAGAAGCGTACATGCAGCAGTACCCCCAGTTGCGACTGCGCTATTTTGTGCATGAAACCAACCAGGGCAAAGGGGCCGCCCTGCACACCGGCATCGCACAGGCCAGGGGCAACTACCTCATCATACAGGATGCCGACCTCGAATACGACCCGCGAGAATACCACCTCTTGCTCAAACCCATGCTCGAGGGCTTTGCCGACGTGGTATATGGCTCCCGTTTCATGGGGGGGCAGCCACACCGCATTTTGTTCTTCTGGCACTCCCTGGGCAATAAATTCCTCACTTTTCTCACCAACATGGTCACCAACCTCAATCTCACCGACATGGAAACCTGCTACAAGCTGTTTCGCACCGAGATGATACAGTCACTTACCCTCAGGGAAAAGCGCTTTGGCTTCGAGCCCGAAGTTACCATCAAAATTGCCCGCATCCGGGGAGTGCGCATATATGAAACAGGTATTTCCTACTACGGCCGTACCTATGAGGAGGGCAAGAAAATCAATTGGAAAGACGGGTTCAGGGCCATATATTGTGTGCTCAAGTATGGCATTTTTGTACGAACATAATGCGAGCGGTTGGTGTGAAAAATTTCGACTTTAAGGAAACTGACGAGGAAGGCCTACAAACCCTGGAAACCATAGCCGATGCTCATGCCTTTAACAAGTGGATGTACGAAACGGTGGCACCCCATACGCGGCCGGGCAACATGCTGGAAATCGGAAGCGGGATTGGCAACATTTCCCATTTTTTTCTCGAAGATGGCAGGGAAATGGTCCTCAGCGACCTGCGGTTGCTCTATTGCCAGTTTTTGCAACGCAAATTTGGCAAACACCCCTGCTGCCGCAACATCCTGCAGCTCGACCTGGTGCATCCCGATTTCGACCAGCAGTACAGCTCCCTGCTGGGCAGCTTTGACAATGCCTATGCCCTCAATGTGGTGGAGCACATAGCCAACGATGGCCAGGCCATCCTCAATGCCTCCAAACTGCTCAGGCCAGGCGGCAGGCTCATCATACTGGTACCGGCATGGCCCTGCCTCTACAACGCCTTCGACGAGGAACTGCATCACTATCGCCGCTATACGGCCTCAAGCCTGGCTGCCCTCATACAAACGGCCCCCCTCGGGCTGCTGCGCTGCTTTTACTTCAACTTCATGGGCATACCTGCCTGGTATATTTCGGGCAAACTGATGAAAAACCGCGTCATCCCTGGCAGCCAGATGAAACTTTACAATGCCCTGGTGCCCGTGTTCAAACGCATCGACCCCTTGCTGGGCAGAAAAGCAGGCCTGTCGGTGGTGGCTGTGGCCCAAAAGCTGCC
>RFHT01000070.1 GCA_003696835.1 Bacteroidota bacterium | reverse complement strand
GCTTAAGGAGTGTAATATGTTGAAAATTAGATGCTTACATTTATTTACTTATCTTTCCACCTGAGGCTTTGTTTAGAGTGTTAGCATGTAATATTTTTCAGGATAAATCAATTTTTGGGCAAATTTTTCATTTATAGGACCAACTTGCAGCCCGAATGTTAAATATTTATACTTTTGCCCCATGAAATCAGAAGCCCATATCAACCAGTTAAAGGCCTTGCTGGAAAAAGAAAGGGAAACGGATTTTCGGCAGTACCGGGAGCAAATGCTGAGCAAAAGCCTCAGGGAGCGCTGCCTCAGCGGCCACAGCTGGTATCCCGTCAACCTGATCCGGCTGAGCATTGGGCTGGGGGAGAAGGTCGTACTGGAGTTGGGGCGAAGGGATACACACTTACCCGATGCCATGCAGCAGGGGGCTGTAGTATCTGTCTTTGGGATGGAGGGAGCGCGCGAAAACGGGCGCGTAAGCGGGGTCATTGCCAAAAGGCAACAGCAAAGCCTGAAAATTGCCCTTAATTCTGACCTCATTCCTGATTGGCTGGACGATGGCAAATTGGGGGTAGAGCTGGATTTTGACGACAAGACCTACAAAGAAATGGCCCTGGCCCTTGACCGCCTCAGCCAGCCAGGCGACAACCGCCGCCTGAAAGAACTGCGGGAAATTCTGCTGGGAGACCAGGCACCCACTTTTAGCCAGTGGGAATACACCTACCAAAACGACCGCCTGAATGCTTCCCAACAGGCGGCCGTTCAGCTGGCCCTGGAAGCACAGGATGTGGCCCTCATACATGGCCCCCCAGGCACGGGTAAAACCACCACCCTGGTAGCTGCCATTGCCGAAATACTCAGGCGCGAGCACCAGGTACTGGTGTGTGCACCCAGCAATACAGCCGTGGACTTGCTGGCCGAAAAATGTAGCATGCAGGGCCTGGAGGTGCTGCGCCTGGGCAATCCCGCCAGGGTGGACGAAAATATTCACCAACTTACCCTGGATGCCCGCATGAGCAAGCATGAGGACTACGCGGCTCTGCGAAAACTGCGCAAAGAGGCCGGCAACATCCAGAAACTGGCGCTCAAGTACAAGCGCAAGTTTGACGCCGGTGCCCGCAGCAGGAGGCGGGCCATGCTGCAGGAATCGCGCGAAATACGCCAGCTTGCCCGCCAGTTGGAAGCCTATATGCTGCACCAGGTGATGAGCAGTGCACAGGTGATCTGCACCACCCTCACCGGAGCAGCGCACCCCCTGCTGGAAGCCAGACACTTCCATACCATCTTGATAGATGAGGCAGCCCAGGCTCTGGAACCCGCCTGCTGGATTGGCATTCAAAAGGCCAACCGGGTGATTCTGGCCGGCGACCACTGCCAGCTACCTCCTACTGTAAAATCGGTAGAAGCAGAAAAAGAAGGACTTGGCCGTACCCTCTTTGAACATCTCATGCAGCACAAGCAGGCAGGCCTCATGCTGAGGCAGCAGTACCGCATGCACCAACACATTATGGGTTTTTCAGCCAGGTATTTTTACCACAACCAGCTGCAGGCCCATGAAAGTGTGCGCTTTCACCGCCTGGGAGCCGATTTTGCACCAGTAGAGTTTATCGATACAGCAGGCTGTAGTTTCGACGAGCAGAAAAATGAAGAAAGCATGAGCCTGTCCAACCCAGAGGAGGCCCGGCTGCTGTTGCGCCACCTGGCCATGCTCATCAACCAGCTCACCGCCCGGCAGCCCGCCATATTTGAGCAGCCTTTCAGCATCGGTATCATTGCCCCCTACCGCGAGCAGGTGCACTGCTTGCGGGAGCAGCTCAGGGCCAGCCCCATGCTTTCGGCTTACAGCCCCTGGATACGCGTACACACCGTTGACGGCTTTCAGGGCCAGGAGTGTGACCTCATCTACATCAGCATGGTGCGCTCCAACAGCCGGGGGGAAATTGGCTTCCTGGCCGATCAAAGGCGAATGAATGTAGCCCTTACCAGGGCCCGGAAAAAACTGGTGGTGGTGGGCGACAGCGCAACCCTGGGCAAGCACGCTTTTTATGCCGACTTCTTGCAGTACATGGATGAAATTGGCGCTTACCGCAGTGCCTGGGAACTGGCAGAATGAGCGGCATGCCGCACTGAAAAAAGCCTCCTACCGATATACGGCAGGAGGCTTTTTTCACAAATGAAAAACTAAATGGACTACTTGATCTTTATGAGTTTTCCTGAGTTATATCCCGCTTGGCGGTCAAAATTCTGGTTGATAAATGTTTGGTGGGCGCTGCCTTTGTATTTCACACTTCCGGGCCCGTGCAGGTCGGCCTTGATGATTTCATTGGCCGTTACGAATACATTGCCCGGGCCATTTACTTCTGCCGTTACCACATCGGCATTCAGGCCAAATGCCTGAAGACTGCCCGTACCAAAACTTTTCACATCTACGATGCCGGCATCTCCACTAACGACCACATTGGCTGAGCCTTTGAGGTAAGTCTTGATGCTGCGGCTTTTCACATCCTGCAAAAAAATGTTGCCCGAGCCATTGCTGTTGATTACCAGCTCAGGCGTTTTGAAAGCCGATTTAACCCACACGCTTCCAGAGCCAGTGTGATGTATGGCTTTCAGATCGTAGAAGCTCACATATACCGTAGGACGGCGACCGGCACAGCCGTAGTTGGAAAAGTAATAACCATTGACGTGCAGTACGCCATTGCGCACAAATTTCTTTACTCCATTTCCCTGAATGTCAACCCGTACCTGGGAAGGATGAGCCACCCTGCGCATAATCACATTGGCATTGGAGTTGATTTTAATCTGTTCAAAGTTGGTTTGCGTATAGCGGTGCGGATTACAGGGAGGACGTCTCCGCTTACGTTTTTTGCGCTTGTGATACACATTTTGTTTTTGCGTCTTTTCGAGTGCAAGTTTTTGAATGTCAGCTGATTGCTCTTTAGGGCTCATGTTCAGAACACCCAGTGTGCCAGCCAGGATGGCGAGGATAAAAACTGAGACAAAATAGACGTTGGTTTTCATGGGGAAATCGCTTTTGGGGAAAAGAGTACTATATCATAAAGACGGAAAACACAGCCGAAGGTTGTCCGTAAAAAGGAGTTTTTTGCCTGCCTATTTACATGCCATTCAAAAAATATCTGCACAATATTTCGCTTTTCCCCGTATGCTTTGTAAATTCAGTCCGCCGGGGATATGCCCGGTTTGTATAAAGAAAGTTTGTAGAGGAATGAAGATGAAGAAAACAGCCTTGTTAATTGTGACGGGCCTTGCCGCTTTCAGCCTGGGCTTTGTCGTACATCCTTTTGATAATTATTTTGAAATTTCCAAGAACATGGACGTTTTTGGAAAGCTTTACCGGGAGATAAACGCCGTTTATGTAGATGAAGTAAACCCCAGCCAACTGATGAAGGTGGGCATAGAGGCCATGCTGGAAGAGCTGGACCCCTACACCAACTTTTTCAGTGAAAGCCAGATAGAAGACTTTAAAGTAATGAGCACCGGCCAGTACAGCGGCATTGGGGCTACGGTGAACTGGCGGGATGGGCGCTTGCTGGTGACAGAAATCAAACAGGAAAGCCCCTCCATAGAGGCAGGGCTGAAAGCAGGAGATGAAATCCTGCAGATAGACGACCAGCCCGTCGATCATAGTGTACAGGACCTGGATGAGATCAACAATTTGCTGCGTGGAGCCAGTGGCGACAAAGTGAAGCTGAAGGTTCGCAGGCTGGGCCAGGCCCAGCCGCTGGAGATTGCGGTGGAGCGCAAGTCGGGCCGCCAGCTGAATGTGCCCTATTACGGCATGGCCGATGAGCACATCGGTTACATCATTCTTTCGGGCTTTACCCAGGATGCGGGCAAAGAAGTGGCCGAAGCTACCCTGGCCCTGAAAAAGCAGGACCCCCAACTGGCGGGCATCATACTGGACCTTCGGGGCAACCCCGGCGGCCTGCTGAATGAGTCGGTGAATGTAACCAACGTATTTGTGCCACGGGGAGAAATGATCGTGGAAACCCGGGGTAGAATGGAGGGCGCCACCCGGCAGTATCATACCCGCCGCAATGCGGTAGATACGGAGATCCCCCTGGCCGTAATTGTAAACAGTTCCAGTGCCAGTGCTTCTGAAATCGTGTCGGGTACCATCCAGGACCTCGACCGGGGCGTGATTGTAGGCACGCGCAGCTATGGTAAGGGACTGGTGCAGAACGTGCGCCCCCTGAGCTACAATACCCAGCTGAAGGTGACCATTGCCAAGTATTATACCCCCAGTGGCAGGTGCATTCAGGCCATTGATTACTCCCATCGCAATGAGGATGGAAGCGTGGGGCGCATCCCCGACAGCCTGCAAACGGCTTTCAAAACCCGCAATGGCCGCACCGTGTATGACGGTGGGGGCATCGCACCCGATTTAGAGGTACCCAAGCCCGTATATCAGCCGGTAACCCAGGCCCTGCTGGACCAGGGGCTCATCTTCGACTTTGCCACCCAGTATAACATTCGCCACGAAAGCATTCCCCCTGTAAAGGATTTCACTATTACCGATGAGATATATAAAGAATTTACTGATTTTGTGGCTGAAAGAGGATTTGGCTTTGAATCACAGACCGATGTGGAACTGGCCAACCTGGCCGAGGCCGTAGAAGCCAACCAGTACACCAGCCTGAAGCAGGACCTGCAGGCCCTGAGCCAAAAAATTGCCCGCCAGAAAGAATTGGATATCCACAAGCACAAAGCTGAAATTGCCCATTTGCTCAGGCTCGAAATCATCAAGCGCTATTATTACGATGAGGGGTTGATAGAAGCCTCCTTCGATTCAGACCCCAACGTGCTGAAATCTGTGGACATTTTGCGTCGCCCAGAGGCCTACAAAAAGATACTGGGAGGTAGCTGACAATAGGCAGCTTGCCAATGAAGAGGGGGGATGTTTTTGTGTTGCGTGAAAATTATTTGATGTCTGTAATATTTTTTGTATATTAATGGTTATATAATTAAACATTGATGATTTTAGTTATCACCTCTTAACATCAGACTTATGAGCGACGCTACACTTGTGCGAATTGTTGTTTTTTCCATCTTTGGATTTATCCTGCTCTCTGGCTTTATCTACATGTTTGACGATTTTTTTGGGAAAAAGAAAAAATCGAATAAAGAACATATAGATTCCAAGGAAACGGAAAGCGTATAGTGCTGCTGCCTCCGACTCTTGTGAACAAGCTGTATGAATGATGACCTCCCCCTTCGCTTTCGCGAGGCTACCCTGGCAGACCTTCCCCAACTTGTGGCTTTGCTAGCCAATGACGCATTGGGGAAACAACGGGAGCAGCTGGCCCATCCGCTGCCTCCTGCTTATATTCGGGCTTTTCACCAAATCGACCGCGACCCTCAGCATGAGCTCATGCTGGCTTTGCTGGAAGACCAGATAGTGGGCACCTTCCAGCTCAGCTTTTTGCCCTATCTCACCTATCAGGGGGGACTTCGCGCACAGATCGAAGCCGTGAGGGTGCATCCAGCCCACAGAGGAAGCGGCATAGGTCGCCAAATGATCCACTGGGCCATTGAGCGGGCCAAAGCCCGCGGGGCCCACCTGATTCAGCTCACCACCGATAAGCAAAGACCTGCTGCCATCCGCTTTTACGAAAGCCTGGGATTCAGGCCCACCCACGAGGGCATGAAGCTGCATGTTCAATCGATTGAATCCCCCTGACATCCCTTTTATTCGCAGTCCGTATCCCGTATATTTCCCTAATGAAAACCGTTGGTCTATTCCTGGCATGCCTCGCCCTGCTGTTGCCGGGCTGCCATGTTGCCCACGGGCCCAAGCCCCGGCCTCACGACCCCTGGGTGTTTCGTTCTGTGCTGGACGGGCGCCCCAGAATGATCAGCCTGGCCCTGCACGAGCAAATGTACGCGGCTTATGATGCCGAAAACTGCGGACTGTACAAGCTATGGAAAGGGGGCTTGCTGATTGAAGGCGCTCCCTTTACCGGAGTGAAAAATATTCAGCCCCTCAGTTGGGGACATGTATATGGACTGGACAGCCTGAAACAACCCCTTTGGCTGCTGGTAAAGCAGCAGGAGGAAACCATGCTGCGCAGCCAGTTTAAGGGTTATCACCTCAGCAATTCCGGCATACGCTTTCACTATTTACTGCTCAGCCATGAGGGAGACAGCATTTGGGTGGATGAAGCTGTTGAGGTAGGTATGCCCGACGACAGCCACATCAGCCTGGAAAGATCATTTGAGAGCAGAGAGATTCCGGCTCATACCCGGCTATGCCTGCTGAGTATGGGGCAAAAGATTTGGCTGCACAACGGCAATAGCCGGCAGCGGCATGTCTTCGAAAGGGTAGGGGCGGTGCCCCGGCCAGACAAGGCCGCCCTGATGCAGGGAGCCGGGAGCCGTGGCCACTACTGGCTGGCCAAAAGCGGCTGCGACACCTGCCATGAGCTGGAGGAGGCCACCATAGGGCCGGCTTACCGGCAAATTGCGGGCAGGTACCAGGGACAAGCGGGGGCCATGGAGGCCCTGGTGGAAAAAGTGAGGCAGGGAGGTGCCGGGGTGTGGGGCCAGGTGCCCATGATTCCACATCCCCATATTGCCCCAGGGGATGTGAGAGAAATGCTGAAATACATTCTCTCACTTGCACCTGCGGCCCGACAGCCTGCTCGCAGGAGGAGGGCGGAAGTGGATATGGAAGGAAAAAAGCCTGGTTTTGGTGCTCCTCTGGCCGGGCTGCACCCCAGCTATGAGTTGATATGCATACGACCTCAAAGCTTCCGACCCAAAGTGGCTTCCATGGATTTCTTGCCCGATGGCAGCTTGCTGGTAGCTACCTGGGATTCTGTTGGAGGGGTGTACAAACTCAGCGGACTGGAATCGAATGACACCAGCCAGGTACAAATAAAACGCATAGCAGCAGGCCTGGCCGAACCCCTGGGAATGAAAGTGGTGGACGGGCAGATATTTGTGATGCAAAAGCACGAGCTCACCCAGCTCATCGACCATGACGGGGATGAGCTCATAGATGAATACCGGGCGGTATGTAACGCCTTTGGCGTTACAGCCGACTTTCACGAGTTTGCCCTGGACCTGGCCTATAAGGACGGTTACTTTTACACCAACCTGAGCCTGGCCATGCGCCTCATGGCGCATGAACGGCAACTGCCCGACCGGGGGCGCACCATCCGCATAGCGCCCGATGGCAGCTACGAGTGGGTCAACTTTGGCCTGCGCCAGCCCAACGGGCTGGAGGTGGGCCTGGATGGCGAACTCTTTGCCACCGACAACCAGGGAAAATGGCTGCCGGCCAACAAGCTCATTCACATACAGCCGGGGGTGTTTCACGGCAGCCGGGCCGTGATAGGCGACTCCCTGCCGGAACTCAAAGGCAAGCCGCCTGCGGTGTGGTTGCCCCAAGACGAAATCGGCAACTCACCAGGTGAACCTCTGCTGATGAAAGATGGTCCCTACAAGGGGCAAATGATACATGGGGAAGTCACACATGGCGGCATCAAGCGCGTATTTCTCGAAAAAATCCGCGGTGAATACCAGGGATGTGTGTTTCGCTTCAGCCAGGGGCTGGAGGCAGGCATAGGGCGCATGGTGTGGGGCCCGGACGGGGGACTGTATGTGGGAGGTGTGGGCATGAACGGAAACTGGGGCTGGAAGGGCCGTACTTACGGCCTGCAAAAACTGGTGTACAATGGAAAAACCACCTTTGAAATGCTGGCCATACGGGCCCGGCCGGGGGGATTCTCTCTCACCTTTACCGCCCCCCTTGCCCCAGACTCGGGCAAGCAGCCCGCCGACTACCTGGTACAACAATGGCGCTATGAAGCCACTGAAAACTACGGTGGACCCAAGCTGGACCTGGAAATCTTGCCCGTGCGCCGCCTGAAGGTATCGGCCGACAGAAAAAAGGTGGACCTTTTCATACCGGGTTTAAAAGAAGGGCATGTGGTCTATTTCCGGCTGAATGAGCACCTGCGAAGTGCCGCGGGGCAAACCCTCTGGGCAGGCGAAAGTTGGTACACCCTCAATGCCATTCCCCGGACAGGAAACTGATG
>RFHT01000069.1 GCA_003696835.1 Bacteroidota bacterium | reverse complement strand
GCAGCTCTTCCAGGGGGAGGGCAGTATGGCCGGTTTCGGTGGCCAGTTTGGCGGCTTTGCTGTAGCTGCGGTTCATGAGGTGGATGGCGTCAAATATGGTCGGGTCCAGGTTGCGGGCCACGTCGCGCCCCATTTCGCCCAGGCCCACCACCAGGGCCCTGGGCGCTTCAAACTGGCTGCAGAGCTCAGCAGCCAGCTCCGCAGCAGCATAGCTCACCGAGGCGGCCCCGTCGCGGTAGGGCGTTTCCTGCTGTACGCGTTTGTTGGTGTGGAAAATGGTGTGCATCAGCCGGTGCAGGTATGCACTCGCCATGCCGGCTTCGTGTGTCCAGCGGTAGGCGTGTTTTACCTGGCTGGCAATTTGCAGATCTCCCAGTACCTGGGAGTGCAGCCCCATGGAAACCTCAAACAAATAGGCCAAGGCGGCTTCCTCTTCCCTGATGATGCGAAAATAAGGCAGGTATTCCCGCCAGCTATCTATGCCGTTTTCTATACATATAAGCTGGATAATTTCTTCGGAAAAATCGCGCCCTCCGCGGTAATAGACCTCGGTGCGGTTGCAGGTAGAAAAAAGCAGCACTTCTTCCAATCCCAGTATATCCCGAAAATCCACCAGTAATTTCCTGCAGGCTTGCTCGGGCAAATATATCAGCTCTCTGATCGCTACGGGCGCCTTCTGATGCGAAAGGCTTACTACACTAAAGGGCATTTCCATGGGGCAAAATTAGGAATTCTTTTTTATAGAATCATTCCAAATTTTTTCACGTATATTAATGCCATAACGTTGCAATTGTTTGCACACTAATAGTTGAGTGTAATGATTTCTTTTGAAACCCGCTTTCTCACACGCCTGCTCATATACGGACTGGCCATTTTATTTATGAGCGGTTCTCTCATATACTCCCGCTACCTGGCCAACAAGCTGGAGGAAAAGGAGCGCAGGGACGTACAGTTGTACGCTGATGCCATCAAGCTCATAGCCGATCCCAACCTGAGCGAGGAAAACCCCGAGGAAGCATACCAGACCTATTTCAACTTTATCGTCACCCGCCTGATGGGGGAAAACGATCAGTTGGTGCCTCTGATTTTGGTAGGAGAAGATGGGGAAATTGGGGAAATGGGTGTACAAAACCTCAAGCTGAGTGAGGATGAACGCAAACAGAGGGCCCAAATCCAAAAATACATACGAGAGTTTGAAGCCACCAATGGGGTGATTGATATAGAATTTGCTCCGGGAAGATTTCAGCAAATTTACTATGGGGAATCATTCCTGCTCAAGCAACTGCGCTGGTTCCCCTTTGCTCAGCTGTTACTGGCTTTCGTATTCATTGGGGTGGTATTTGCCGGCTTTGCCATTGCCAAACGAAACGAGCAAAACAAAGTATGGGTAGGCCTGGCCAAGGAAACTGCTCACCAGTTGGGTACACCCGTATCCAGCCTCATGGCCTGGATAGAGTTTCTCAAGCTGCGCATGGAGTCGCGGCCCGAAGAGCAGGAGCTGATCAATGAAATGGAGCGCGACATCAAGCGCCTCGAAGACATAGCAGAGCGTTTTTCCAAAATCGGCTCCAAACCCGAACTCGTGGAAGTGAGCCTCAAAGAGGTGCTGGACCGCTCGGCCAACTACATCAAAAAACGCATGACCCAGCGCGGCAGTATCCAACTACACCTCCACAACAACATCCCCCTCGACAGCAAGCTCCACATCAACCCCCAACTGTTTGATTGGGTAATCGAGAACCTACTAAAAAATGCCCTGGATGCCATCAAAAGCAAAGAGGGCAGCATCACCATTGAAGCAGGCGAAAAGGGCGGCAACTACTTCATCGATGTTACCGATACGGGCAAAGGCATAGCCAAAAGCCACTTCAAAAAAGTATTTGAACCCGGCTTCACTACCAAAAAACGCGGCTGGGGCCTGGGTCTGAGTCTCACCAAGCGCATAGTGGAAAACTACCACAAGGGCAAAATTTTTGTAAAATCTTCCGAATTGGGCAAGGGAACTACCTTCCGCATCTTGCTGCCCAGGCATGATTGATGTATTTTTGGCCCATGCGAGCAGTTATTCAACGCGTATCACACGCCAAAGTAGAGGTGGAAGGACGCACCACCGGTGCCATAGAGCAGGGCCTGCTGGTGCTGCTGGGCATTACTCACGAAGATACCCGGGCCGATATGGACTGGATGATCAAAAAAATCACCCAATTGCGGATTTTTACCGACCAGGCCGGCAAGATGAACCTGTCTGTACAGGACATAGGCGGTGGCATACTGGTGGTATCTCAGTTTACCCTGTACGGCAATGTCAAAAAAGGTAACCGCCCCTCCTTTACCCGCTCAGCCCCGCCCGATGTGGCCATTCCCATGTACGAAACCTTTCTTGCGGCTCTGCGCTCGGTCTTCGGCGGCCCGGTAGCCACCGGCGAGTTTGGCGCCAGCATGCAGGTAAGCCTGCTCAACGACGGCCCCGTAACCATCGTGCTGGACTCGGCCATGCCGGAGTTTTGAGGAGGCCAGGTTTACTTATTCCGTCCTCCCTTCCTCCGCGGCGATCAGGGCCATGCCCAAAAACAAGCCGTAGCACATGAGGTCCACCTGATTGAACATGGCCTCCAGCATCATGATGCTAAAGAAAAACAGCAGTAGCGACAGCCCATAGATGCGCGTCCAACCCCGGCTGCTGCGCAGAAAGCTGCGCAGCCAGTAGCCCAGGCTAAACAAAAAAGCCAGCAGGCCTGCCAGTCCGCTGCTGGCCCAGAGAAACAGCAGGTGGTTGTGTGAGTTAACGGGAAATTCGGGGTGGTTTTTTGCATAAATGGCTTCCATTTCCTGCTGGTAGTCGCCCACTCCTGTACCAGTGAAGGGGTGCCGCCTGATAAGCTCCCAGCTGTTTTGGTAGGAGATGAGCCGGCGCAGGCTGGTAAAGTGCACGTAATCATGCTCCCGGTAGGTACCATCTTCCAATAATTTCATCTCCCATATCAGCTGGTTGTAGCGCTCCCGCAGGGCGGGAATGTTGTGATAGGCCAGCAGGGGCAACAACACAAAAAGTGTGAGCAAAATGCCCAGCAGTACCCCCACAGAGCCCGCGGTACCCACTTTTTGCTTTAGCCTGGGGTGCAAATGCATGAAGTAGCCTCCCAGCACCCAACACCCCAGGGCCAGCATGAGGCCAAGCTGGCCACCACGCCCTCCCAAAATCACGGAGGTGACAAGCATGAGGGCCAGGGCGGCCAGCATCCATTGTTTGTACACCTGCTGCACATACAGCCACAGAGCCGAAAGGCAGCCCAGGGCCAGCAAGTTGCTGAACTGTATGCGCACCATGAAAGGGCTGTACACCCCAAAGGCTTCCCGCAGATGCAATTGCTGGTAGGGTTTGACCCCTATAAACCGGAAAGCATCTGCCAGCTGGATGGCACTCGCTTCAGGCAGCAAATAAAACAACAGCGTCACCAGCGCATTGACACATACGGCAGTGATGAAAAACAACAACAGCCACCGGAGGTGCCTGGCCACAAACTCCCGCTGTATGAGCACAATGAGGGGCATGAGCAGCAGGCTGATTTCGCGGTTGATGAACTTGCCGCCTGCAGCCAGGTTTTGGGTGTAGAATAAACTCAGCAGGTAGGCCAGAAAGGGCAGCGCCAGCAGGGCAATGGGCAGGTGCCGGCGAATGAGGCGCCAGAGAGAAAGGCGGTATTGGACCAATTGTACCAACGACAATATGCCCAGTGCCACCATGGCCACCGAAGTGGCCCCCTTGGACACGGGCAGCACCAGCATGAAGGCATAAAAAAAGAACAATACGCTGTAGTCCAGCAACTGGGGCCAGCGAAAAATGTCAGGAGGGAGAAAGCGTTGCGTTTGGGTCATGGCGAATGGGCTACTGGATGCAGCTTGCACACAGCATGAGCTTAGCCGGAAATGGTTTCCCGGCGAAGGCGTCTGGCAATTTCTTCCATAATGATGCCCGCGTGTTCGATGGAGTTTTCGATAAACCACTTGTTGGTATTCATGCCTCCGCACACGGTGCCTGCCAGAAACATATTGGGTACATTGGTCTCGAAGGTGAACTCGTCCCGCGAAGGCAGGCGCAGGTGGTCTTCGGAGCATTGTATGCCCATGTTTTCCAGCCAGCTGTAGTCGGGGTGGTAGCCTGTCATGGCCAGCACGAAGTCGTTTTCCAGGGTAATAAGGCCTTCAGGGGTGCGTATGTCCACTTCTTTGGGCCGTATTGCTACCAGCTGGCTGCGAAAGAGGGTTTTGATGGAGCCTTCCTTCACGCGGTTTTCAAAGTTGGGCCTGATCCAGTACTTCACCCGGTGGCTGATTTCTTCGCCCCGGTGCACCAGGGTTACCTCAGCCCCTTTTGCCCATACCTCCAGAGCAGCATCCACGGCCGAGTTGGCAGCCCCCACCACGATCACTTTAGCGTCTATGTAGGGGTGGGGGTCATCGTAGTAATGCCGCACCTTGGGCAATTCTTCCCCGGGAATATGGAGCAGGTTGGGGTGGTCGTAAAAGCCCGTGGCCACCACCACCGCCCGCGCATGGTATTGGGCCTGGCTGGTGTAGATGGTAAAAAAATTCTGCTGACGCTCCAGCCTTTCCACTTTTTCATACAAGTTTACCCGCAGCCCCCAGTGCTGCTTCACCCTGCGGTAGTATTCCAGGGCTTCGCGGCGCGTGGGCCGGGGGTTGTGCGAAATAAAAGGCACATCGCCCATTTCGATCTTTACCGAAGTGGAAAAAAAGGTCATGTTGGCGGGGTAGTTGTAGATGGAATTGACCAAACACCCCTTTTCCACAATGAGGTAATCAACCTCCCTTTTGGTGGCCTCAATGCCACAGGCCAGCCCGATGGGCCCACCTCCCACTATCAGCACATCCAGTACGTCTTTCATAATGCGGTGATTTGTGCGGCAAAGATAGGGAAAATGGGGGAATGATGCAGTAGGCAACAGGCAGAGGCATGCTGCGTTTGTTTTAGCCACCAATTTCACCCATCCAAATGCTCATTCCCACCTGCTCAAAATAATCCGTGAAAATCAGGCCGATCCGTGGGTTCAACTTTAGGGCCCCTTATTTCCTCCAGCATTTTTCCTGCCTCATCATACATCCTGCCACGCAGCGATGCTTTACCCTTCACATTGTCCTTCTCCGGGCCGACCTTTGGGGTAGCAGCGGTTGCGTCCCTGCTCAGAAATTTTGATGTAGCCGTATTCGATATTCACCACAATTCCCCATTTTCCGGGGTCCGGGTAGCCTTTGCGTTTGGCTTCTCTGGGGGTGTAATAGCGATACTGGGGGGTATTGATGAGGTATTTGCGGTGTACGCGGCAAAACCCTTTGCCCGCCAGCAGCTCGCGTTCTACGCGGTCGATGCCATAGGCACAAAACTTCTGGCGGTTGTTGGTGAGGTGAAAGACGGTTTGGCCATTATGGGCCGCCACGAATACAATTTCGCGCAAGGGTACGGGATGCTTATCCCCCGAGCCGGGAATACAGATGGTGAGCTGGTCGTAGTTGAGGGTGGCAGCCAGGGGGGATTGTTGCTGTGCCAGCTGCGCCCTTAGGGTGGTCACTTCTTCATTGAGGGCAAACCACGAAGAGAGTAAATTGGCAAAAAAGAGCAGGTAGGTACCGAATGCCAGTACAGTGAGGACAATGAGGCTACGCTTACCGAAGGGAGAAAGTTGGCGGTTCATGGTAATTGGGCTTAATAGGGTGTACTTGTATGAATATACGCAATCGGGGGAGCAGGTGTTTTGTTTTTTTTTCTCCCCCTTTAGCGGGAATGCCATTGGTAATATTTGCCCATTCGCCAGCAAAAAGGGGCATTCACACGCCAGAGAGCAGCATGGCAGCATATTACAGGCAAATTATATATATTTACCTAAATAATGTGGCCAGTGAAACGCTTGTGTACCATCCTCCTGGGGCTTTGCTCCTGCTTGTGGAGCCTGGCTCAACCGACCTCCCAGGCTTCCTCCTCCCTGCCGGGCTTTGTGCGCAAAGACTCGCTGGAGGTGGCCAGGGCCCTCAGCGATTTTCACAAAATCATAGACGATGGCATGCGCAGGGAGGTGGCTCTGTTTTCGGCTGCTTTTGAAGATGCCTGGGACGAAATTCAGGCCGAAATATATGCCTCCAATGAGATCCCCCCGGAACAGCAAAGAAGAATAGAAAAGCGCATCAACAAAATCAGAAGGGCCGTCAGGCAGCTCGATAGCCTCACCAACCAGGCCATTCCGGGGCTGCTGCACCTCATGGACTCCACCCAAGCTTATATGACCCAGCAGTGGCGCAGCGGCAATTGGGACGAAAAAACTTATAAAAGGGAACGAAAAAACACCCTTAAACCCATGCTAAAAGCCAGCAAGGAGGCCACCAGCCAACTCAAATGGCAGATAGGCAGGGCACTGTGGAACCTGGTGTGGTATGCCATCTTCAATTCCAGCGACGACATCTCCATTGTGCCCATTCCCACCCTGGCCTACCTCAAAAGCTACGACCGCTTTCCCGAACTGCGCGACAGTCTGCAGGGATACCGCGACAGCATTGCCCTTTTTTCAGAGGCCATCCAAAGCCTGGACGAGCTCTACGCCAACATGAACGCCAATTTTCGGGCTACCCTGAGTGAGCAGGAAGCAGAGCTGGAACAGCGGGAGGCAGAACTGCTGCAAAAGCAACGGGAAATTGCCCTGCTGGTGCAGCACCTCAACAACAACCGCCAGCGCCAGCAACAAATGAAGCTGAGCCTGCAAAACCTCATGGCCAGCCTAGACAGCATACAGCTTGCTTACCACCAGGCCGACGGAGAACTGAACCAGAAAGCAGCAGAAATACGCCAAAAAGAAATTCAGCTCAAAGAACTGGAAACCAACCTGGGCGAAAAAGAGGCACAACTACACCTGATGAACCGACAGTTGGATCAGGCTTCAAGGGAAAACACCCTCTTTACCCTGCTGCTCATTTTATCTGCCATCATCATTGGCATCATCGTGTTTCAGGTGCTCACGGCCATTCGTTCTAAGCGCAGGCTGGAAAAAACCATCAACAAACTGGCCGACGCCAATACTCGCCTGGCCACTACCAACACCCGCCTGGAAGTGACCAACCAACAGCTGGCTGAGGCCAAAGCCGAACTGGAACACGCCAATGTAAAGCTGGAAAACTTCTTCAGGGAGCTTTCCCACCGCGTAAAAAATAACCTGCAAGAGATCAGTTCCCTCATCAGCCTGCACGCCCGGGCAATAAAAGATGCCAACGCACGCGAAATATTCAGCGAAGCCAAGGACCGGATCGAAGCCATCAACCTCATTCACAAGCATTTATATGCAAAAAAACAAAAGCGCCTCACCTCGGTCAACCTCAAGGAATACGTGGACGAGCTGCTGCTTTATCACAAAAAAGCCTCCAGCCAGCAAGTGCGCTTTTACCTGCAGGTGTCAGAAATTCACCTGGAAATAGACACGGCCTCCAATATTGGCCTGATCCTGAACGAAATCATTTCCAATTGCTTTAAACATGCATTCCCCTATACGCCTGAGCCGGAATTGCACGCCACCATAGAAATCATCCACCAGGACATTCACATCATGATACGGGACAATGGCCCGGGCATACCCGAAAACGGAAACAAGGCCACTGAAAATACGTTTGGCCTAAACCTGGTACGCGCCCTGCTTGCTACCGAAAAAGGTAGTATGCACATCAGCCGGCAAGCAGGAAGCTGTATTCACATTGTAATTCCGCTCAAGCCTGAAGAGCTAAAGCTCAACCAGCTTGCCGATGCCGTACCCATGGAGTAGGCGCTATATGTACAACCGGCTGTACTAGCAGCCAGCAAAACACCTTAAACCATGAGCAAAATCAAAGTGTTGATTCTCGAAGACCTGCCCTTCCAGCGAATGGAACTGGCCGCTATGCTCGAAGACAACGGCTACGAAGTTGCCGCAGCCGTAGGCTCTGTGGAAGAGGCCCTGAACGCGCTGGAAACCCACCGCCCGGACCTTGCCCTGCTCGACATCAAAATAGAAGGGGAAGATGAAGAAGGAGGCATCAAGGTGGGAGAAGCCATCAATGCCCGCAAGCGCATTCCCATCATTTACCTCACTGCCCTGGAGGAAGCATTTGAAAAAGCCAAAACGACCCGTCCCGCCGGCTACCTCACCAAGCCCTACCATCCGGCCGATGTTTTCCGCAACATCGACCTGGCATTTTACAACTTCTACGGCCAGCGCGAAAGCCTGGGACGGGTACACATTACGCCCACCGCCCTGCTCATCAAAGAATCCGATGTGATGGAAAAGGTGGCTTTCAGCCATATCCTGTATGCCAAAGCGCGTAACAACGACATACTGCTGTATGTGGATTACGAGCGGGAGCACTATCTCATTGAACCCAATTGCTTCTTCATTACCAGCATTCAACTGGGCAAGTTTGCCGAAGCCCTGCCTCCTTCCCAGTTTATGCGGGTGCATCGCTCTTACCTTGTCAACCTGGCTGCGGTGAGGTCTGGCTCTGCCAGGCAGCTCATCCTGGGAACGCACGAGGTGCCTGTAAGCGAAAAATACCGCGAAGAAGTGATGCGAAGGCTACAAACAGACTTGCCACAAATAAATGCAGAGGTTTAGGATGGGGGGAAAGCGGCCCGTGCTTATTGTCCCTCCAGATCGCAGTTGACCATCCAGCTCACGCCAAACTTATCGGTGAGTACCCCAAAATTTGCCCCCCAAAAGGTCTTCTGATACGGCATGACGACCGTTCCGCCCTCAGCCAGGCCGTTGAAAAACTGCTCGGCCAGGTCCTGCTCCTGCAGTGAGAGCGAAACCGAATAGCCATTCCCACGCTCGACGGGCTGGCCCGGCATGCTGTCTGAGGCCATGAGCACGGCATTGCCCAGCTTGAGGGTGGCATGCATGACCTTGTCCTTGTGCGAGTCGGGTACCTCCATAGGAGCCCCTTCAAATGGCATGATTTCCAGCTCGCCCTGAAGCACATCGCGGTAAAAGCTCATGGCTTCACGGCAATTGCCATCAAAGGTGAGATAAACATCTACAGAGGTGGTGGAATGTGATGACATAAACTTGATGGTTAAGGTTGTTGAGAAATGTGAAAAAAGGTGATGATATGCTCCCCTCAACTGAAAAAGGAAAAGCCTCCAAAGTTAGGCAAAAATGCCTTATTTTGCAAATTAAATTAGCTTTTAGATAATAAAAATAGCATTTTTAAATAACCATATCGGTATTTCCCAACCAGCGGTGTAACATATCCCATGCCGCTTCGGCATCGGAGGCCGGTATGACCAGGGTGCAGCCTTTGTGGGTATTGGCGGTAAAGCTGGGGTTGTGCACCCTCACTTTGTGGCGTATTCGGGCAGTCCGCAGTTGTTTGCGCAGTTCATATACTTCGTCGGGAATGTCGTAGTAGCAGAGGTCCACCCACTCGCCTTCCAGGCGGCCTTTAAAGCACTGAAGGGTAAAGTGTCGTTCAAAGGCAATTTCCTGCCAACCGGCTTCCAACTGCAGGGCCCGGTCGAAGTCGCGCAGGGCCGCCTGGTGTTGTCCCAGCTTGCGCAGCACAATGCCCCGGTAAAAACAGGGCCATACCTGTGCGGGCTCCAGGGCAATGGCCTCGTTGAGGTCGCTGAGGGCTGCTGGCAGGTCGCCCAGGCGTGCCCGCAGCCAGCCGCGCTCCATGAGGGCGCGCCAGTTTTTGGGGGCCAGCTTCACGGCCTGCTCGTAGTCGGCCAGTGCCTTGAGCCATTCCTTTTGCTGCTCCCACACGTACGCGCGGTTGAGCCATACCTCTACCTGGGTGGGCTGCAGGGCCAGGGCCTTACCAAAATCGGCCAGGGCTTCGGGCAGCCGGTCCTGCAAAATGAACAAATGCCCCCGCAGGGCCAGGCAGTTTACCGCATCGGGCTGCATGCTCAGTGCCTGGTTGAGGTCCTCCATGGCCTCGGGCCAGTCGCCCAGGTCGGTTTTGATGCGTGCCCGCACCAGCAGGGCAGGTACCAGCCCGGGCTGCAGGGTCAGGGCCCGGTTCAAATCCCGAAAAGCGGCTTCCAGCTGATTTTTGGTCAGGTAACGTTCGGCCCGCTTGAGATAGCCCTCGGGCTTGTCCGGATATTGGCTGATGAGCACCTCACAGTGCCGCATGGCCAGGTCGTTGGCAGGCACAGCCGCAACGGGTACAGCCGCCTGCAGATCCACCCCACAGTCGTGAGTGGTAAACAGGTAACGGTGGCAACGCTGAAAGAGGGGATACACCTCCCGGCTCAAAAACCGGGCCCAGGCGGGGCGGGTGTCCTGCTGCAAATAAGCAAACAGGGCCAGGGCGTAGGCCCACATTTCCAGGGGCAGGTAGCCCGATGCAGAAAGCGACCAGTGCATTTCCCCCG
The DNA here is from genome assembly GCA_003696835.1 of Bacteroidota bacterium. GTDB lineage: Bacteria > Bacteroidota > Bacteroidia > J057 > J057 > J057. Next base: position 1,086 of record RFHT01000069.1, on the reverse strand, counting down.
AGCCCGGTACATAGCGGGCCCGGCTGCTGAAAGCATCATTGGCACTCAGGGCGCCAAAGCCCCAGTAAACCGCACACAAATCGGTTAAAAACTCGTGGTCTTCTTCATCTGCTGCAACCCGCCCTTCGCCCATGAGCTTCACATGGCTGATCTCATGGGCCAGAATGGCAATGAGCTGGGGCACCTGCTTCAGCAGGTCCTGGCTGATATGGATGCGGTACTTTTGGCGCTGATCCTGGTAATTCATGTATCGCTGATAGGCCCCCAGGGCAGGCACCTCCAGCTCACCAGCCTTCACCAGTACCGGGGTGATTCTTTCGGGCTCTACTTCCATCCAGCCACATACCTTGTCCACGTAGTAGATAAAGGACTGATTTCCGTCCTGGAAGGAAAAATGTTCGGGGAAAAAATCGGGATGGTACAGCCGCATGGGCATAGCCAAAAAGCGGTCCGTGCCAAACTCCTGCAGCAACCACTGAAAGTTGCTGTCGAGCCAGGCCTGGTCTTCGGTTGTGATGGGTAAACGCAATGCAGACATGCACTCTAAAATGCTTCAAAATTCGGCTTTTCGAATTCTGCCTACATAAGGTAAGTGCTTTTGATGAATTTGGCAATAAAAAAATAAGACCCAGGGAAAGGAGAATTTTTTTTGCGGTAAGTGCTTTTCCTTCTCCTTTGCCCTGAGGTCTTGCAACCACTACCCTAAATCTATTTCAAAAGTTAAGCGTGTTGTCTTGTGCTTGTTTGGGTAAGGTTAAGTGCGCTTTCATGCATTGTGCGTAGCTAATGTGTGATTAATTGTGCTTCGTGCTTATGTGTGTGTTGTGCGTTATGTGTGTTGTGTGTTCTTGTGTGCGTTCGAATATATAGTTGCAATAGCTAAAAAAAATCTCATCAGTATTGAGCAATTTTTTTTGTTTTTTTTATTAACACCTGATTATCAGTCAATTAAAATTATTTTTGTAACTATTCAGCACCCTCAGGGTGAAAAAAAAAACAATTGTTGTAAGTTGCTCATTTTCAATGAAATGTATTAACCACCTCCAACTCCTCCTTGAAAAGGAGGAGAGTTCTCCGGGGCAGGCG
>RFHT01000068.1 GCA_003696835.1 Bacteroidota bacterium | reverse complement strand
GCCCGCAGCAGTTTGCAACTGCTGCGGAAATAGATAATGGGGTTTGCAACCCCCAGCCTGCCAGGGCTCTGCCATACAGCGAGTGGGCCTCGCTCACTGGCTGCTGCGCAGCGGGGCTTTTGTCTGGTACCCAGTTGGGCTGGAAATGCTTCCAATTGTTGTTTCCAATTGCTGCATTGTTACTTTTTTTCAAAAAAAAGTAATCAAATGGTACATCCCTTTAAGGGAAAAACTTGTTTGCCCAATGCAGCGCGCCAGGCCTCCCACAATTTCCGGTAAACCGGAACAGGCGGCAAACGGCCAGCCCTCTGTGGGAGTCGCGCGGGCGGCGGCTACGCCGGGCTTGTTAAACCTGCTCCTACACCTTCGGTGTCACATTGAGGCTGGGCTGTGTGTTGGCTTTGTGCGCCGAAAGGTCTCCTGCCTGCGCCGTTTATGGCGTGCCTCGCACGCCAATAGGAACGGCCCGCATTCCCGGTTTAACACCGGGACAACTGCTGCGGAAATAGATAATGGGGTTTGCAACCCCCCAGCCTGCCAGGGCCTTCTGCTACCGGCCCCAGTTAATAAACTGGCGCCGGCGGGCGGGCTTTAGCCCGGAGCTTTGGGGCTGTCTCAGCTTACTGAAGCTGTTCCGGCCCGGCAGCCGGACAGATAAGCAGGGCCGATCTGCCTGGTTCTGCAAGAAAAATAGCCGGACCATTCGGTCAATCCCCATAAATGCCGTATCTTTCCTCTCCAAACCCACATCCCGTTATGTCCAAGCGACCCTACATCTCTCTGGCCACTTTGGTGATTTTGTGTTATGTGCTGCTGCGGGTGTCATTCTTGTTTCAAAAATGGGAGCGGCCCGGAGCCGAAGCCACCCTCAGCTGGGATGTATTTGGCTACTACCTCTACCTGCCTGCCACCTTTATTTACGACGACCTGGGGGAGCTGAAGTTTGTGGAAAAAATATGGCCCGACTACCGCCCTGCTGGCGACTTTCACCACGCCGTGCTGCAACCCAACGGCAAATACGTGATGAAATACCCCCTGGGCATGGCCCTGATGTACCAGCCTTTTTTTCTGCTGGGGCACCTGTGGGCGTTGCTTTCGGCCTGGCCGGCCGACGGCTTTTCCTGGCCCTACCAGTTTGCCATCTCTATGGGCAGCGTGATCTATGCCTGGCTGGGGCTGTGGGTGATGCGCAAGGTGCTGCTCCGCTGGTTTTCCGACGGGGTTACGGCCGTGTGCCTGGCGGTGCTGGTGCTCTGCACCAACTACCTCAACTACGTATCCATAGACGGGGCCATGCCCCACAATTATTTGTTTACCCTCTACGCCCTCATCATCTGGCTGACGATCCGCTGGCACGAAGGCCCCCGGGCCGGCACGGCTGCCGCCCTGGGCCTGCTCATCGGGCTGGCCACGGTGATGCGCCCTACGGAGCTGCTTTCGGCCCTCATTCCGCTGCTGTGGGGCGTTCGCGACCGCGAAAGCCTGCTGCAAAAGTGGCAGCTGCTGCGCAGGCACTGGCAGCAGGTACTGCTGCTGGGGCTTTGTCTGATGGCCGTGGGTAGCCTGCAACTGCTGTACTGGAAGGCTTTTTCGGGCAAATTTTTCTACTACAGCTACGAAGACCAGGGTTTCAGCTGGCTCAAACCCCACCTCATAGATGGCATATTCAGTGCGCGCAAAGGCTGGCTGATGTACACGCCGGTGATGGTGTTTGCCCTGCTGGGCTTTGGGTGGCTCTACCGGCAGTACCGGCAGTTGTTCTGGCCCAGCCTCGTATTTGTGGTGCTCAACCTCTACATTGTGTTTAGCTGGGACATCTGGTGGTATGGAGGCGGCTTTGGCGCCCGTGCCCTCATCCCCTCTTACGCCCTGCTGCTGTTTCCGCTGGCGGCTTTTGTGCGCTACAGCCTCAGCCATAAGGTGCTCCGGGTGCTCATCCCTGCCCTCATGTTTCTGAGCATGGACCTCAACCTGCTCATGACCTGGCAGGCCCATGCGCCGGGGCAGATTCTGCACCCCGAGTTTATGACCAAAGCCTATTACTGGAAAATATTTGGCAATGCCTATCCCGACAAGGCCGACAAAAAATTCCTGGATGTGCGGGACGAACTGGGCAGCCTCAAAGGCAAGGAGGTAATTACCCTTTACCGCAATGACTTTGAGCAGGACAGCAGCGTAAACGTTAGCCGGGAGCACGTTTATTCGGGCCAGCAAGCCATCAAGATCGACGGGGTTTATCCCCGTACGCCGGTGTTTGAGTACGATTTGTCGCAACTGGAGCATCCCTCCCGCCGCGACTGGGTGCGGGTGAGCGCACAGGTGTTTTATACCGATGTGGAATGGGACGAATACGCCATGGCCCAGCTGATTGTACAGTTTTTGCACCAGGGCGACAGCATTCCCTATCGGGGCACCTATGTGAAAATCCAGCGGGTATGCGACCCCTGGCAATGGCATCAGCTGCAATTCGAGATGCAGTTTCCCCGCAAGGTACAACCCACCGACCGCATACGGCTGTACGCCACCAATGAATGGGGCAAGTACCCCGTTTACCTGGATGAGCTGGAGCTGCAGCTCATCCGGCCGGGGAAGTAGGGATATTCTTTCCTCTTAATTCCTTTGTGGGCAAGCTGATAACAGGCACTCGCCTTCCGGGATACGCCCAAATAAGCAGGGTGATTCAGAAAGTCCATGCGAAATTGATATAGGGCAAAAATGGGAACAGGCTTACCTGTTTCAAGCCATCATCTCCTTGCAACTCCCTGCGGTAAAAATACATGTATGGGTTTTTGCGGCTATAGATGTTGTACACCCCCACCGTAAAGGTTCGCTCACCGAATGCCCGCTGCCGGTAAAATTGCAGGGAAAGATCTAGCCTGTGGTAGGTTGGGAGCCGGATATTGTTTCGTGCTGTGTAATATTCTGCCTGAAAAAAATGGGGCCTGGACTCATCGGGCTCACTCACGCCCCTCCAGGTAGTGGGGTCGTACGATCTCAGGTCATATACCGAAGTAGCAAACGTAAAGGGCCTTCCACTACTGAGGGTCCACAAAGCCGAAAGGGACAAGTTCTGGTGGAAGCGGTGAAGCAGCAGCAGGGACACCTCATGCCTGCGGTCATAATTATAGGGAAAGGGTTTTCCATTATTTATTTGGTCAAATTGGCGGGTACTTACTGCAAAAGTATAGCCGAACCAGCCAGTGGTGGCACCACTGTTTTTTTCCAGTAGTATTTCCAGGCCGTAGGCTTCCCCTTTTCCTTGTAGGGCCAAGGCATTTTCCCACTCATCGGTGGCAGTTAAGAGGTTGCTGCCTTCCAGGTAGGTATTGAGCCCTCCCAGGGTTTTGTAATAGGCTTCTATGTTCAATGATAAGGATGCGGGGAATTGCCAGGAGGCCCCTGCCGCCCATTGGTGTGCATATTGAGGGGGGACTTTGGCTGTGGCAGGCACCCATACATCCGTAGGCAGACCAAGGCGGGAATTGGAGAGCAAATGCAGGTATTGGACCATGTAGGCATAAGCTAGCTGAAGACGCAGGGATTCGCCAGGGGCCCAGTGCAGGCTCAGACGGGGCTCTGGGTAGAGGTATTTTTTCTCCCCGCTTTGGTAGGTGGAAATGGCGGCTCCCATACGAAGGATCCACGCATGAAAGAGTTTGATTTCATCTTCGGCGTACACACTGAGTGAAGTCGTTTTGAGCTGCTTGTTTCCCAGTTGCACGTGGTTTTCAGTCCCACTTTCCACATCCTGCTCATGCAGTTTCAGGTAAGCAGGCCGAAAAGTATGGGGGATGTATTTGATGCCCATTTTGAAAAAATGCCGGGGCGAAGCTGCCCATTCTATGTCCATTTTCGCGATGAGGTCGCTAATTCCCGTACTGAGAAATAATTCATTTTGCTCAACCACTTCCTGCGCTTCCAATACAGCCGATTGGCCTTTGGTATCATAGAAAAAACGGGTAGTAGCAATTGTCAGATTAGAAAAGAGGGAACTGCCCCAAATTCTGCTCCATCGAAAGGCAGCCAGCTGATTGCCCCACTTTTGAATGAGCTGTCCCTTAAAGCCGGGAGTTTTCTCGCCAAATTTCAGCTTGTCTTCTCCTGCATATAAACTCAGCTGCAGTTTGTCTTTGGAATTGAGTTGATAATTAACTTTTCCGTATAAGTCATAAAAATAATAGGTCGTAGCAAAGCCATCTTTGTTGAGCAGGTTGCTGGCCAGGGTGACGGGCAAAATGTTTGACAGCCTTCCAGAAAAGAGGTAAGAGGCCGTATCGGGTTTTATGGGGCCTTCTGTTCTGGCCTTGAGCGACATGAGGCCCAGGCTTAGGTAATGTTTGTGCTTTCGCTTATTCCCTTCCTTCATTCGCAGGTCTATGATGGAGGCTGTGCGCCCGTGATATGCCGCAGGGAAAATTCCTTTATAGACAGTGGCCTGGCTGAGGGCTCCGGGATCGAATAAAGAGAACAGGCCAGCCAGATGGTTAACATAATACAGGGGCACATCATCCAGCAGTATCAGGTTTTGATCCGGGCTGCCTCCCCGTACATGCAGCCCGGCTGAGCCTTCGGCACCCATTTTGATTCCCGGCAAGATCTGAAGGGATTTGAGCACATCTTTCTCCCCTAAAAGTATGGGCAGCTTCTCGATGGTGGTGGTGGAAATCTGGAGTTTCCCCAATTCAGGAGCTAGGCGCTGCGCTGCCTCAATGAGCACCGTATCGGTGCTGGCATGAAACGGCAGATAAACTTTTATCAGGGTATCGGTAAGTGTGGAAAGGCAGGTTTTTTTCTCTTTGTAGCCTCCATACCTGAACAACAAGCAATACTGGGCTGCGGGAGGCATAGGAATGCTAAAAAATCCGAAATGATTGGTGTAAGCTCCTTGCTGGCTATACAACTCCGCCACACTGGCGCCAATAAGCGGTTCCCCACTCTCCAGGTCGAGCACATAACCGGAAACGACCACCTTCTTGGGCGACTGGGCAAAACCTGGCACATACAGGCAGCATAATAGAAGTAGTATGCAATTTTTCATCTTCTCAAAACAATTTGAAGGCTGTCTTCCTGGTAAGCGGCAAAAATTCCGAGTCCTCCCTGCACGTTGTTGTACACATTGAGGGGCTCGCTCAAGTAGGGAATGTCGTAAATGGAGCCAGCCGTGATGTTGAAACCGTGTTGTATCCAGCTTTTGTGAAACAAATACAGGCTTTGGCTGAGCGCGCGCAGGTGAAAAAAACAAGGCTGACGTTCGCACGGCCGGTAGTATTCGTAGGGAGGCATATAAAGGAAATGCTCATCCTGCCTGGCGGTATAGGTGTAGCTTTGACCATTAATCAGCTTGTCGGAAAAAAAGTTCCCGTAGGGGTTGATGGTGGTGTAGCCCTCGGCCAGTACCACGGGGTCCGGGCTGGTAGTAAAGGGGGGACCCACCTCGTAGTAGTTGGTCTCATTTACCGGATCAGTAAAGGACAAACTGGCTACTTCGGTAGAATAATCGTAAAAGGCACTGTCTATATGCACTTTGGCAGGCATGCTGTCCAGGGCTGAAACGGGATCAAACCCTTCTGCCTCAACCTCAATGCGGTAAGTTTTTCCATTCTGAGCCAGCACTGGACTACGATACCTTCCCTTGCTTTCATGAACAAATTTCCCCAGGTAGTTCCCGTTTTCATATAAGCTAATGACAGCGTTGGGTACCCATACGGTGGTGGTATCCCCTGCATCGCGGCTTTGAGAAAGGTACAACAGCCAGGGTTTTTGGGGGCAAAACCAACTATTGACCACCAATAGCCTTTGCTGCTGAG
>RFHT01000536.1 GCA_003696835.1 Bacteroidota bacterium | reverse complement strand
TCAAGTGCCCTTCGTGGCTAATCCAATCAAGCTTACCCATTGCCCCAAGTGGCTAATAACATCTTATTGTACCACCAGTTCTACCTTTTGGTATTCCACCGAGGAAGGCCCCACCATGACATCAAAGCTGCCGGGCTCCACCACAAACTGCATGTTGATGTCGAAAAAGGCCAGCTTTTCGGGGGTGAGGGAGAGGGTAACCGTTTGGGTTTGGCCTGGCTGCAAGGCCACCCGCCGAAAGTCTTTGAGCTCCTTTACGGGCCGGGTGACGGAGCTTACGCGGTCGCGCAGGTAGAGCTGCACAATTTCCTCCCCAGCGCGTTTGCCCGTATTGGTTACGTCCACCATGACCTGTACGCTTTCGTTGGTGCCAATGGTGTCCTTGCTGAGGCGGAGCTTGCTATAGGCGTAGGTGGTGTAGCTGAGGCCATAGCCAAAGGGAAAGAGGGGGCTTTTGTCGTCGAACAAATAGCCCCTTCTTGCGGTGGGTTTGTGGTTGTAAAAGACCGGCAAGTGTCCCACGGAGCGGGGAAAGGTGGTGGCCAGCTTGCCGCTGGGGTTTACTTCGCCAAAGAGCACATCGGCTACGGCATGGCCCGACTCCTGCCCCAGGTACCAGCATTCCAGTATGGCATCGGCCTGGCGGTTGAGTTCGTTAATGGCCAGGGGGCGGCCGTTGAAGAGCACGGCCACGATGGGTTTGCCGGCTTTTTTGACGCGGCGCAGCAGTTCCAGTTGGTTGCCTACCAGTTGGAGGTCGGCCCGGTCGCCCAGGTGGGTTTCCACCCAGGCTTCGCGTGAGGTGAGTTCATTGCCGCCCAGGGCGAGTATGATGAGGTCGCACTGGGGAGCCAGGGCTTCGGCCTCGGCCAGGCGCGCGGCTTCGGAGGCGGAGTCGGGGCGCTGCACGGGGTCGAGGTACCAGCTGCCGGGCTCGGTGATGCGGCAGCCTTCGGCATAGCGGATGGTGCTGCCGGGGGCCTGCTTTTTGATGCCATCGAGCAGGGTGACGAAGTAGGGCGGCTGGTCGCTGTAGCCACCCAGCAGTACAGCATGAGCATTGGGGCCGATCACGCCTATGGTGTTGTATTTGCCGGGCTGCAGGGGCAGCAGTTGGTTGTCGTTTTTGAGCAGGGTAATGGATTTGTGGGCGGCTTCCAGGGCCAGAGCGGCATGTGGAGGCGAGCCCACAATCTCCTCGGCATGGGCGGGATCCACGTAGGGGTCTTCAAAGAGGCCCAGGGCAAACTTGCCCCGCAGCAGGCGGGCCACGGCCGTATCCAGCACGGCCAGGGACAGCTCCCCACTTTGGACCAGCTGCTGCAGCTGGGGGTAGCACTTCCTGTCGGGCAGCTCTATGTCCACGCCGGCCAGCATGGCCAGGCGGGCCGCTTCGCGTTCGTCGGCCGCCACGTGGTGGCGGCCAACCAGTTCGCCTATGGCACCGTAGTCGGCCACTACGTAGCCCTTAAATCCCCATTCTCCCCTCAGTACCTCATTGAGCAGCCAGTGGTTGGCGTGCGAGGGGATGCTGTTAACTTCGTTGTAGGAAGCCATGACGCTCCAGGCGCCGGCTTCCTGTATGCAGGCTTTAAAAGGTGGCAAAAACACCTCCCGCACTTCGCGCTCGGAGAGGTGGGCGGGGCCCACGTTCATGCCGGCCTCGGGCCAGCCGTGGCCGGTCAAGTGCTTAAGGGTGGCCAGCAAGTGGCGTTTGTCAATGCCGGGCCCTTCGCCCTGAAAGCCTTTGACGGCTGCCACGCCCATGCGCGACACCAGGTAGGGGTCTTCGCCGTAGGTTTCTTCAAAGCGGCCCCAGCGGGGTTCGCGCACCACGTCCACCACGGGGGTGAGGGCCTGGTGGGCCCCGCGGGCGCGGGCCTCGTGGGCCGTCATGTCGAAGAGGCGCTGCACCAGGTCCACATCCCAGCTGCAGGCCAGGGCTATGGGCTGGGGAAAACTGGTGCCGCCTCTGGCGGCATGGCCGTGCAGGCATTCTTCGTGAAACACCACTGGAATGCCCAGGCGGGTATTTTCTATAAAATGTCGCTGAATTTCGTTGGTGAGCGCTGCCATCTCACGGGGAGTGGTGCCGATCTCGCGGGCCTTCCCTTCGCTGGGGCGGCCGATCTGGCCAATGCCGTGCGGCAAATTGCGGCTGGTTTTTTCTGCATCAAATTGGCCGTTTTCATCAAAAATGAGCTGTTTTTTCTCCTGCCAGATACACATCACCTGGGCCACTTTCTCTTCCAGGGTCATGCGGCTGAGCAAATCCTGAACGCGCTCCTCAGTGGGCAGAGCGGGGTTCTGGTAGGGCAGGGGAGTGGGGGCAATGAAGGCCGGCAGGCTCAGCAGGAGCAGGGCAAAGAGCGGGAAGCACAGTTTTTTCATGGATAAGGGGTTTGGAGTGTCAGGAAATCAAACAATGGGGTAAGGCATTTGTGAGCTAAATACCTCATTCCTGCAGGGGCTGGCTGAAGGCCAGGGCCAGCAGGTGGCGCGTTTGGGGGTACATGGGCAGGCGGCCCGAGAGCCACTCTTCGCGGCTGATCCACTTCGCGGCTTCTATGTTTTCTTTGGCCTGGGGGTGCAGGGGCTGGTTGGAGGAGGCAAACATGTGGTACCAGTGGGTGGTTTTGAGTTCCCACTGCTTGCGTTTCTGATAGGTATGCCAGGTTTCGCCAATTTTTTGCTTCAGCTCCAGTTCTTGCAGGCCGGTTTCTTCCTGCACTTCGCGCAGGGCAGCTTGCTGGGGTGTTTCGCCTGCGTCAATATGCCCTTTGGGCAGGGTCCAGCGGCCCCGGTTGTAGATGCCCAGGTATTCTCCTTCCTCATTTTCCACCAGCCCGCCCGCAGCAGCTACAGGCTTAAAATACGCCTCAAATGCCTGCCAGGCCCATTGGGCCTGCTGCTGGTTTTCAAACAGCAGACATACCTCCACTTCCAGCTCCCGCCAGGCTTCATGCGCCTGCAAGTCAAACAACTGCCGGATAAAATCAGCATTTGCAGGGGCCTGCACGTAAAATTGTTGGCCCCTGAAGGCGGGCCCTGCCTGCAGTTGCGCCATCAGTTGTGCCAAACTGAGGGTGGGAAAGCGGTAGCTTTGAAAATCTGTGGCGCTTTTGAATTCCAGAGCCAGGTTCAATGCAAATATTTTCATAGCTTTGTGGCGGGCAGCACCCGAATGATACAGACTTATGCAGGAAAGAAACAAAATTGCATCCTATTTGTTAGAAATCAAAGCTGTGAACCTGAATGTGCAGCAGCCATACACCTGGAGTTCGGGCTGGCGCTCTCCCATCTACTGCGACAACCGCAAAACGCTTTCCTACCCGGCGGTACGCCGGGCGATATGCGATGCCTTTGTGGCGGAAATTCGCCAGCGCTACCCCCGGCTCACCGGCGTAGCCGGTGTGGCCACCGGCGCCATTGCCCACGGGGTACTGGTGGCCCACGCCCTGGAGTTGCCCTTTATTTACGTGCGCTCCAGCGCCAAGGGGCACGGCCTGCAAAACCTGCTGGAAGGGGAAGTGGACCCCACGGGCCGCTATGTGGTGATCGAAGACCTCATCTCCACCGGCAAGAGCAGTGTGCAGGCCGTAAAGGCCATTCAGCAAAGCGGAGCTACGGTGCTGGGCACCCTGGCCATCTTCAGCTATGGCTTCCGGGCCGCAGAGGAGGCTTTTTCCACCACCAGCACCCATTTCCATACCCTCACAAATCTGGAGGAATTATTGCAAAAAGCAGTAGAGATTCGTTATCTTCACGCCGCAGAACTGGATACCATCCGGCAGTGGCAGCAAGCGCCGGAAAAGTGGGGACGGGGATTTGAAACCTATCAAACAAACTAAATAAGCCCAGATGGCAGACAATACATTTCTCGACACGATCAAACGCAGCAGCATACAGGACCTCATTTCGGGGGTGCGTGGCTATGCCAATGAGTTCACCCTGGAGGTGAAGCCGGAGCACCTGCACGAGGTGCTCAAAACGCTCAAGCAGGAGTTTGGGTTTAACTACCTGGCCGACATCACCGGGGTGGACCACTACGTGGACGAAGGCCGCTTTGAGGTTTCGTACAACATTGTGGCCCTGGAACACAAGCAGCGCCTGCGGGTATCTACCCGCATTGAGGAGTCGGACCCCTCGGTGGATTCGGTGGTGGACATCTGGGGAGCAGCCAACTGGTTTGAGCGGGAGGTGTATGACATGTTTGGCATTATTTTCAACAACCACCCCGACCTGCGCCGCATGTACATGCCGGAAGATTTTGAGTATTTTCCCCTGCGCAAGGAATTTCCGCTGCTGGGCATACCCGGCTCCATTCCCCTGCCGGAAAAAGACCCGCCCAAGGAATACAATTAACAGGCCGTTTGCACCAGCGCAGGCCTACACCTGCTGTGCTGTCTCCCGGCAGCAGCGTTTTGCTTTGCTGTTTCGTCTGTGAATAAGTAAATAGGTTCCATTTACTGAGCTCCAGTGTGCTGATATGTGTGGTAAAATTATTTTGAACAGACAGAACATGCGCTTGCTGCTGATATTGCTGCTGTGTGCAGGCTGCAGGCAGGCGGAGGAGCCGCCCGTGCCCGATGTTTCGGCCTGTGCATGCAGCCAGCACTACGAACCCGTGTGCGGGTCCGACGGGCGTACCTACCTCAACGATTGTTTCACGAGCTGCCTGAAGCTGCAGGTAGCCGGGCTGGGCAACTGCCCCCATGCCAGCACCAGCTCGTCCGACACCCTTCGCTGGCCCATTGAGCAGGT
>RFHT01000535.1 GCA_003696835.1 Bacteroidota bacterium | reverse complement strand
CTGAAGGAAAAGGTCGTGCCTTTCCCCACTTCACTTTTGGCCCACACCTTTTCACCGTGAGCTTCCATGAGGTGTTTGCAAATAGACAAGCCCAGGCCGGTGCCACCTTTGTCTCTGGAGCGGCTTTTGTCCACCCGGTAAAACCGGCGGAAAATTTTGTCGAGGTGTTCCTCTTCTATGCCAGGTCCCCTGTCTTTTACGTGCACCAGAATCTTCTCGCCTGCATCTTCCAGGGAGATTTCCACTTCCCCTTCCTGGTCGCCGTATTTGATGGCGTTGTCCACCAGGTTGGTGAGCACCTGCTGTATGCGTTCGCGGTCGGCCAGCACCATGGCCCGCTCCAGGCCGTTGGCGTTGATGTGGTAAGCCACATTGCGCTTTTTCTTGGTGAACTTGTACTCCAGGGAGTCGAGGGTGTCGCGCACTAGCTCATAGATGCCAAACTTGCGTATGCGCATTTCCATTTCGCCCGACTCGGCCTGGGTGATGATGAGGAGGTCTTCCACCAGGTTGGAAAGGCGGTCGGAGTTCTTCATGGCCTTTTTCAAAAACTTCATGCGCACCCTTTCGTCGTTCACGGCTCCTTCTATGAGGGTATGAATAAAGCCCTGTATGGCAAAAATGGGGGTTTTGAGCTCGTGCGACACTTCTCCCAAAAACTCCCTGCGGTAGGTTTCCATGTCCTTGAGCTTGCGTATTTCTCTTTCGTTGAGAATTTGCAGGTTTTTCAGCTTCCGGAACACAAACCATTCCAGGGCCGCTACAAGGCTCACGAAAGAAAAGATAAAAAATACCAGCAAATGGTAAGGCGTATCCCACTGTGCGAAGGGAGCAGCATACCCCAGCAGGCCGTAGCCCAGGGTAAGTACTACAGACAAATAAAGCGAAATGAGGATAGAAGAAGGCAGCTTGTTGTTCATCAGTTATCCGGGCTCAAAAATTTATACCCCACCCCTTTGATGGTGACGATATAATGTTCGCCAATTTTTTCTCTCAGCTTGCGCACATGCACATCTATGGTGCGGTCCACCACAAAGACGTCTCCCCATATTTTTTCCAGCAATTCCTCTCTTCTGAACACCTTACCCGGCCTGGAAGCCAGGAAATACAGCAGCTCAAATTCTTTGCGAGGCAGGCTCAATGGTTCGCCGCCTTTTTTTACGAGGTATTCGTCTTTGATAATTTCGAGATCGTGTATGCGAATGAGCTCGTTGTCTTCCATGTTGGGCTCGCGGCGCATGATGGCTTTGAGCCTGCTGAGGAGTACGCGTGGTTTGATGGGCTTGGAAATGTAGTCATCGGCGCCGGCTTCAAAGCCGGCCAGTTCGGAATACTCCTCGGAACGGGCCGTGAGAAAGACGATGTACACATTGTCCATGCCGGGCAGCTGGCGCAGGCGCCTGCAGGTTTCTATGCCGTCGAGGCGGGGCATCATGATGTCGAGCAGGATCATTTGAGGCTTTTCCCTTTTGGCTATTTCAATGGCCTCTTCTCCATCCATGGCCCGGAGCACTTGGTATCCTTCCTTTTCGAGGTTGTACTCCAGTAGATCGAGAATGTCTTCCTCGTCATCTACAATCAGTACCTTAATATCGGGCATGAGCGTTTGGGTATAGGATAAAAAAATCGATCAGCTATTTTCTCCGAAAACTTCAGCCAGCTTGGCTTCCAGTGCAGGTCCTCTGAGGTTTTTGGCCAGTATGCGTCCGTCCCGGTCGAGCAAAAAGGTGGCAGGAATGCCGGAAATCTTATAGGTCTTGGCCGCTTCGCTTTGCCAGTATTTGAGGTCACTTACGTGATACCAGCTCATATTATCCTGCTGGATGGCCTGCAGCCAGGAGTTTCGGTCGCGGTCGAGGCTTACACTGAGGATTTCAAAGCCTTTGTTTTTGTATTTTTGATAAACCCGCACCACATTGGGGTTTTCCATCCTGCAGGGGCGGCACCAGCTGGCCCAGAAGTCGAGCAGCACTACTTTTCCTTTCAGGTCGCTGAGTTTCAGTATATTACCTTCGGGAGTAGGCAGGGCAATTTCGGGAGGGACCGCACCTATAGCCAGGCGGGCTTTTTCTTTGGCTTCGTCCTCAATTACAGCTATGCGCCTTTGGAGGGTTTCGGCAATTTCGGGCCGGGGATGATAGGTTTCCAGGTAATTGCGGGCATATTTCACAAAAGCCCCCGAACGCATACGCTCCAGCACATCACACACCACAGCCAGGGCGTTTTTGCGGGCCAGCGAGCCCTCGGGCAGCTTGTTTAGCAGGGCATCGAGGTAAGCTTCGGCCTTTTCCTGGGGCAGTTGGTTACTTTCATTGAAGAGCGTCTGGGTATATACCCGCAGGTTTTCGGTAAGTACCACGATGTAGTCATAGGCGGGGTCGCTCAGGTCGGCATGGGCAAAGAGCTCACCGCCAAAATGCTCCAGGCTGTTGGCGTACTGCTGGGGGTTGGCCGGGTCAAACTGGGCAAACACATTGAGGGCAAAGACCTTTGCCAGGAAGGGGTTGCTGCTTTTGAGGGAATCTACGATCTGCAACTGGGCTTTGTGTACCTGCTCATACACCGCTTTGGCCTCTGCTGCTGCCTGGGGGTTGGCGCCGCCCTGGGCGTTGAGGCGCTGCTGGGCCATACGCAGCTGCTGCTGCAGGGCAGTAAACTGTTGCGAAACCTGCTGGTAGGCATCGTTTACCGGAGAGTTTTCCACTTTGGTAAATGTGCGCAAATCCATGCAGTTGCCCGTAATGCGGACGTCCTGCTCGTTGCCCAAAATGAGATAGGTCAGATTGTTGGGTGCCTGGCCCAGCATGTAAAACCCCTGGGCAGGCAGCTGCCCGCTCATGCGGAAGGTGGATTTGTTGCCCGACTTTTCCATGGGCGCACTCAGCAATTTTTTAAACTCCAGCCCGTCCATGGTGTAAATATGGATGCTGTCCATCTGGCAAAGGGGAAACTCCCCCTGCAGGCTGAAGCCAGCCGCAGCAGGCCCTTCGGCATTGCCGGAAGCCTGTTGTGCGCCTTCCTGCTTACAGGCCGTGAGCATACAGGCTATACTAAAGATGATGATGAGCGAAATCAGGAACGATTTGTTGAGAACATGCACACGCATTGCTTTTATCAGTTAATCGAAAAGCAAATATACATTTATCCGCTGAGAAGGAAAAACGTGCTGTGCAGTCCCATGCAGGTATTGTAGCAGCAATCAGCTGTTCCCATCGCCCATGAGCAAACTGCTGTCTTCCACCACCACCGTGCGCGAAAGGGAGTCGTGCCAGCCGGTGTACCCAAAGAGGAAGGATAGGGCGTCAAAGGGGATGAGCCGGGCAAAGGAACGGCCCACAATCTGCATGCTGGTGGGCTTCTGGCCCATTTCGTCCAGTACACGCGTACGGGTGATGATCTTTCCCAGGGTTTTGCCCAGAGTGGATTCCATGGTGATATAATAGGCAAAATGGGTGATAAAATACAGCATGTAGGCAATGAGGTTGAGGGTATTTTCTCCTACATTAGCATTGCTGAGGCCCAGGTAAATTCCCACAAAGAAAAAACCGATAAACATGAGCGCATAAATGCTCACCGTATCCACCAGCAAATGTACAAAGCGCTTGTCTTTGGGAGCTACGATGAAATTGCCCTCCAGCAGCTCATTTAAATCCAGGCGGGATTCTTCTTCCGGTAGATGTTGATGTTCCATGATGAGTTAACGCGAATAAGTTGGGTGTTTGTAATAAAACGGCACATTGCTCATTTATCCTTTTCAGGATGGGTAATTCCTCTAAAGGTGCCAAATATGCGCATTTTTGCGGCTGGCAGGCGCTCGTGCTCGCGCAGGCCTTCCCAGAAGCGGGGCCCCACTTCCACCTCATGCGTGCGCCCGTTTGGCTCTTTTACCGTGATGAAGTAGCGCTCGCTTTTGGGCCCTTCCCGCCATTCGGTTGAGGGGCCCGGCAGCTCAGGCCATTTGGGCTGGTGGTCCATGCCGGCGGTATGCCGTTTGTACTCTGGTTTGCGGTTCCACTTCTTAATGTAATAGCGGTATTTGGTTTTGTAAACTGGCACATCGTCAAACACTTCTTCCTGATAGGTTTCCTCGCGGTAGTCGTAAATGGGCCGGGTGCAGTAGCGGTCTTCAAAATAGCCATTGCCCAGGTCGCGCTGGCCGCATACGTAGCGTTCCTCTCCTACCTTGACGCGCACCTGGCGGGTGCGGGTTTCGTACCCGCGCGATACGCGCTTGTAGTGATGGATGGCCCGGAAACTGCTGACGTTGAATGCCCCCTGTGGTACCTGCCAGGCTTCTTCCTGCACGGCTTCGTAGCGTTCAAACTGAATATTTCGCTGCCACCTGAAGCCACTTACTTCTACCTCTATGGCTTTGGGAAATGCCAGCAACAACAGCCAGCCTGCCAGCAGGGCCAGCAGTCCACCAAACAAGGCTACTTTCACCAGGGTGTTGAATTTGGCAAAGGGTTTGCCCGCCTGCTGTTTGCGCAGGGCGCGGTAGCGTTCGCCGGGCTGGTCTTCTTTGCGCAGGCCTTCATTGGGCACTTCGTTCAGGGCGTATTCTTTCACCGCCAGTTCTACATCCTCACTGAGTTCATCCCTGGGGTTACCGCAGGACTGGCATTCAGTGTGGGCTGTTTTGTTGTGGCCGCCACAATGGCCGCATATCCAGTCGGCGCCGGCCCGGGCCGCAGCCAATTGGGCCTCGTCCTGCACGATTTCGGCATCGGAAGGGAGGTAAAACTTTACGTTTTTGGGACGGGGAGCGCCGCAGGCTTCACAATGGGTTTTGGGGCCCAGATTCATTTTGTGTCCACAGGTCGTGCAATCCCACCGGCCAACTCTTACAGCCATATCAACTTCATTTTTCCGCCAAAAGATACGCTTAGTTGGCGGTAGTTCAAAAAGAATTCTGCTTTTCTCCTGCAAACACCACAGGCAGGTACAGCTGCACGGGCACGGGGCGGCCGTTGTGGCGGCCAGGCTGCCAGCGGGGCATGCGCCTGAGTATGCGGAGGGCACGCTGGTCGTAGCGGGCATGCAGGCCCTGCAGCACTTCGGCCTGCTGCACTTTGCCACGGGCGTTTACCACAAAACGCAGCATGACGGTGCCCCTGAGGGGAAGCTTGCGAATGGGCCGGGTGCGCTTGCGCAGGTAATGGCGCAGGGCCTGCGTCCCACCGGGAAAAAGGGGCATTTCTTCTACCAGGGTGAGCGGGATTCGCATGTCGGCAATCGCGAGTGGGTCGGTTTGTGCGGGCAGGCGGGCAGGGGCAGGCTGCTGTTGGCTGCGGTGGTGCAGCTGATCCACCACTTGCCAGGCTTTGCGGCGCATGCGTTTGGAAGTGCGTAGCTCTGTCTCGTACAGCATGCGCTCCAGTTGTTGGCGGGTGTTGGCGTTGCCAATTTCGGCCAGGCGTGCCAGGGCCTGCTGGCGTACGCGGGGGTCGGTGTCGGAGAGCAGCAGTAGCAGCAGGTTCTCGCCTTCCTGCAGGTTCATGTAGGCAAATTCACGCACCAGTTTTTCCACCGTGAGAAATTCGCCCCGGTACAAAAAATACAGCCCAAACAGGCGGGCACGCACCAGGGCCAGTAGTTCGGCTTTGTCGCCCGGGCTGCGGGCCAGCACGTAGATGATGCGATGCAGCAGCTTGCGGTTGGCATCTTGTTGCAGCAAACGGGTATATACCGGAAAGAGGCGGTCGCCTGCCTGTATGAGCAGCCTGAGGGTTTCTACCTCCCCGGCCGGACTGAAAGGCCGGCTCAGCAGCAGTTGTCTCACCTGGGCAGGCTGCAACTGCCGGGGCTGCAGCACGTACAGCCAACTGCCCGAAGCGGCCAGTATGCAGGCCACCTCTTCGCGAAAAGCGGCCGCAGCTGATGCTGGCTGAGGCCCGTACAGCTCTTCCAGTTCTTCCTGCATGGCGGCTACCCGATCTCGAAAGGGCAGGAATAGGTGAAAAAACAACAAGCGTTGGCAGAGGTGGGTATTGGGCGCGCTTGTGCGCCTGAGGGGAGGAAGTGCCTGCCAGAGGGTGTGAAAAAGGAACTGAATACCAGCGGGAAGGGGTACATTTCCGCTGGACGGAGGTTGGGGGTGTTTGAGTTGCTGGTTGAGACGAAAGCGGTAAAGGCGGTGCCAGTAAAAAAGCTGCCTCATCTGATGCTCATCGGCCGGAGCGGGCAATACCCACTGTATGCTTTCGGCAGCAAGCGGCTGGAGCTTAGCGGCAGGGGTGAGGGGTAAAGGCACCGACCAGCGGTGCTGCTGCAGCCAGTTGTGGAGCAGCAGGCCAATGCGGATGCGCTGGGCCAGCAGGGCGGCCCGCAGGTCGGGGCTGGCTTCCAGCGAAGCCAGTTGCTCGTTCAGATTTGTCTGGATAGAGGGGGAAATAGCATCCGCTTGTGAAAAGTAGCGGTAGGCAAGCTCCGCGGTATGCTCCAGGGCCGAAGCCTGTACAGGAGCGGCAATGGAAAGTTCAGATTCAGCAGACTGCGCCAGCGCGACAGGGAACATTCCCCGGGAAATACACACGCATGCAATCGCTGTCCATATCCATTGGCTCATGGCTCCTTGTTGGTTTCTCAGCTATGTATCAGTGCAAAAACCAGGCCTTTTTATTTAGCGGGATATTCTATGCAAAAAATTATTCTTTTTTCCTGAGTTGTTGTTTGAGTCGTTGTTCCATCAACTTGAGTTCTTTTTCTTTTTCCACCAGTTGCTGGTACTTGCGTTCTTTCACTTCCAGCTCTTTAATTTTTTGGTTCAGCATGGTTTCCCGCTGCTTCATCAGCTTTTCCTGTTCGTGCTGACGCTGCAGTTTGCGTTGCAGTTCTTCTTCGCGGTTCTGGAGCTGTCGCATCCGTATCTCATCCACCTGCCGGCCGGTAGTGAGTTGGGCCTTTTCGCGCTCCAGCTGGGCAATCTGTGTTTGTAACAGCTCAATTTGCTGGCGCTGCTCCAGGTTTTGACTCAGTTGCTGACCCACTTGCTGCTCCAGGTCCACAATTTCCATCTGAAACTGGCGTATGCTGTCGGCTATGCTGGCCACAGCAGTAGGAGGAGCGGCCAGGGTACTCCGCAGGGAATCAGTTTCGTGTCGTAGCGCAGCAATTTTCATTTCCTGTTGTTTCAACTCTTCCTCCAATTGCGCTTTTTCCAGTATGGTCTGGCGCACAAATTCCTGGCTGGCTTCCAGTTGTTCGCGCATGCTTTCATTTTCCAGCTGCAGGCGCTGCACGGCCTGCCGGTCGAGTTGTACACCTTGTATTTGCTGTTTTTGCTGCTGTATGAGCTGCTCCAGCTGGCGCTGCAGTTCCTGGTGGCGGGCCTGCAGCTGGCTGTATGCCTCCCGGCTGAGGCGAAGTTCTTCGCGGGTTTGGGTCTGCACATCAGCCTGGCTTTGGTAGCCTGCCAGCTCGCGCTGCAGGGAGAATAGTTGCTGCTCTTTGTGCCGTAGGTCGGCCGCCTGGGTGGCGGCCACCTGCCCCAGAGAATCGAGCTGCCTGCGGGTAGCAGCCAGGGCTTTGCGCTCGGCGGCATACTGGCGGGTGGCAGTTTCCAGTGCCTGGGCAAGCTCCTGGCGGGAGGCGTACAGCTGGGCATATTGTTGATTTTCGCGTTGAAGCTGGTTTTTGCTCTGCCTGAGGGAATCGGTCAGATTTTTTTGCTGCCGCTGAAGCTGAACGAAGGCCCCTTGCACCATCTGCAGGGAATCCTGCGCCTGCCGCAGCAGGCTTGCCTGCCGGCGCAGGCGCCGGCCCGTAGAATCCTGCCCGGCCAGCAGGTGGTTCACAAAGGCCTGACTGCTTTGCAGGTCCTGCTGGCTTTGGCGCAGCTCGCCCTTGAGGGCGGCCAGCTCCCGCTGCTGGCTGCCCGCCTGTAGCTGCTGCCTGCGCAGCTCGGCCTGCAGTTGGCTGTTCAGGCTGCTCAGGGAGTCTCTCACCCGCTGGTTGTAGCGGGTGTAGCGACGATAGGTCTCGTTGAGCTGCTCCACCCTGGTCATGAGAAACTGCAGTTCATCCTGCACCTGGCGTGCATGCCGCAGCAGGGAGTCATTCCTGCGCCGCAGGCGCAGGTTGGCCTGTTGCTGCTGGTAGAGGCTGCTTTCCAGGCTTCGCTTTTGGTGGAGCAGGGCCGTGCGCTCCCGGTTGAGGCTGCTCAGCTGCAGGCTTTGCTGTCGCACTTTGGATTCCAGCCCCCATTGCAGGCTGCGCAGGGAATCCAGCTCCTGCTGGCGCAAACGCGCAAAAAAGCCCGCCTGCTGCCGGATTTGCTCATATAACTCCCGAATTTGCTTTTTCTGTACCCCAATCACAATATGGGCCGAGTCGCGCAGGCGCTCAAGCGGGTCGGGCCCCTGGCGGAGGTCCTCCAGGCGCTGGTTCAGCGCTTGCTGGGCAGTTTCCACTTCCTCCAGCATGACTTTAGGGGAAGGGGATGCCATCGCTTCGGGCTGTTCTCCTTCCTCCGTTGCCGGTAATGGGCTGTCTGATGCCAGCGGCTCTGCCTGTGGCGGAGAGGAGGAGGGCAATGTGCCTTCGTCAGCGGTGGCTGTGGTTTTCTCTATGTCTTCGGAAGCATCATAGGCATAGCTCCCAAACTCGGCCTGAATGCGGTATTTCCTGATGTCGGGAAAAGCCGTGAGCAGGCGAATGTGTGCCCTCCGCCAGGCCTGCATATCGGGCATGAGCTGCTGCAGCAGGGGGCGCTCATACAGCCTGAATGCCAGCTCGCTTTCGCTGGTGAGCCAGCGAAAGTTGGTGCCCAGTTGTTTGAGCACTTCGGGATGCCTGCGCAGCCAGGCGCGGTCGCTCAGCAGCTGGCGCACCAGCCCGGGGTGGCCCCGGAGCCACAAATAATTGCCCATCAGCTGCCGGGCGAGCTCCGGATGGCGCTTGAGGTACTTCACCCGGGCCGTTTCGAAGTAGGGATAACGGGCCAGTATGTGCTCCAACTGGCGGTGTTCGTCGGCGGCGCGAAAGGCCAGCTCGGCCTGCAGATGAGTGCGTACCTCGTAGAGGTTGAGGTGGCGGTCGTGATTTTGGTCAGCAGCCAGAAAATTGCCGGGCTGCAGGTAATACCCCCACTCGTGGGCGTAGGCGCCCACTTCGGTAGTATCCAGCAGCGCATCCCCATTGCGGTCGGTGGCCGCAAAACGCTGCTCCACATACCAATTGCCCAGCAGTTGGCTGAGCTGTTCGGACTGTGCATGAAGAAACTGTATCCCCAAAAGCAACAGAAAAAGCAAGTTGCGATTCATGTGCACAAAATAGTATTTTTTTCGATTTAGTCGTTATTGTTTAAATTAGAGGAAAACTGACAAAGGATAGCTTGTATGTATTGGATGAAACGATGTATGATGTTGACGGCCCTGCTGGGCAGCGGCCTGCTGGCTTACACCCAGGTGGACAGCACCCAACTGGCACTGGCCCAGGATTCTATGGTGGCAGAAATGACCCCTGTACCGGCGGAACCCCTTCAGATGCTGAATGCTGCCCAGCTGCAGCGCGCCAAATGGTACTACAGCATAGACGAAGCCATGCGCGAACGCGATCAGGTATATAAATTGGCCATCAAAAACCAGAAGCTCACCGAATTTCCCCGTGAAATTCTACTTTTCCCCAACCTTCAGGTGCTGGACCTCAGCGGCAACCGCTTCAAGTCCCTGCCCGATGAAATCGGGCAGCTGCGCAAGCTCGAAACCCTCAACCTCTTCAACAACCGCCTCAAATACCTGCCGCTTTCCCTCAAAGAGCTGGAGGAGCTCAAGGTGATGTATGTGGGCAGAAATCGCCTGGTAGAGGTGCCCGCCTGGATAGGCGGGCTGAGCAAGCTCCGCAAGCTGGATGTGTCCTACAATTTGTTGACAGACTATGAAATAGAAAAAGTGCAGGAACTGCTGCCCCGTTGTGAAATTACGCATTGAACAGGGCCCGTTGACAGGAATGTGCAGGTGGTTGGCAACAACCAATAGCCTGGCTGATGAACAGCGGAAATGCTATGCATTTTTCAACTCGATATATCTCTTTATTTTTTTCGAGTATTTCTAAGCAACATCTCCTCATATCCCTTGTGTAGGTATGGGCTTAAGTTTTGCTATCTTCAAAGGAGGGTAAATGGTCGTGCAGCCAGTCATCGGAGAACAAGCGGGAAAGATACTTATCGCCGGTGTCGCAAATGATGGCGACAATGAGGTCATCGGCACTTTTTTCCTGGGCCACCTTCAATGCAGCATG
>RFHT01000534.1 GCA_003696835.1 Bacteroidota bacterium | reverse complement strand
GTAGAACTGCGCTACCTGCGCCGCAAAGAAAAACTGATGACCTACAAGGAAATAGCCCAAATCATGAATTGCAGTGTGGGACAGGTACATGGCTACCTGGACCGCGCCAAGGAAAACCTGCGAACCCTCTTAGCCGCCGAAATATCTGATATTACTTCATAAATCGTCCGGGCTTTGTATGATTAAACTGCTCCGCTAACCAGATGAAGGGGCCTGTTTTTGAACCAACTAATTTAAAGATGATGACCAATTCCAAGCATAACGATACCCACCTGCGCGACACCCACCGCATGATGGCCTACCTCAGAGATGAGGTAAAGCCGGAGGAGATTGAGCAGATAGAAGACCTGATGGAGCGCGACCCGCTTTACCGCCTTTCCATGGAACAACTTTCGGAGGTCATGGCCGAGCACGGCCAGCTGGCCGCTGAGAAGGTGGACCAGCTGCAAAAGCAACTGCCCGAGCTGCTGCTTGCCGGTAAAGCGCGCTTTGTGCAGCAACTCGACGCTGGCCTGCCCACTGAGGGGGTACAGGCAGGCGGGAGGCTCCCCTGGAAAAAATTTGTACTGATAGCAAGTTTGGTCATACTTGCCAGCCTGGGCATATTGCTGCTCTGGCCGGGTGGTGAACTACACAAGCAGGCCGCCAATAACCTGATGCCTGAAGAGGATGTCATGCTGGCTCATAGCTTTGTAGAGGGGTGTAACGAGGAATTGCCTGGCATAGGCAGAGGCAAGGCAGTGAGCATTTACTCGGCCATCGTGGAGCACTTCGCAGCAGAAAACTATCGCATGGCCAGCCGCCAGCTGGAGCAAATAGCTGCTCAGCAAGTGCTGAGCGAGGACTGCAATGCCCTGCTGATGTTTTACCTGGCCCAGAGCAACATGGCCCTCAAAGATTACAAAAAGGCAGAACTGTATTTTCAAACAGCCCTAAACCTGGCCCAAAACCAGCCTGCCCTGCGCAATGCCATCCATTGGTATATGGGGAATATGGCCCTGCAAAAAAAGGACACAGCCACTGCCCGCACTCACTTTGAGGCATTGGCGCAGGCAGATGCCGGAGCCGCTGAGCAGCACCTCAAATCTCTGCTGGAAAAGGACTACCTCCAGCTGGCCCAACAATACCTCGAAAGATTGAACAAACCCTAAATGACTGCATACATGCCGGACGTGGTGCCCCGCACCCGTCCGGCCGGTTTTTAACAAACACAATTCCCTAATTCTCAACCATGAAAAAGTCCCAACTCATTCAGGCAGCAGGTGTACTGATGTTGCTCGTGTCAGCTACCTGCTTATATGCGCAAAAAAAGGACAAGGATTTCGCCCCGCTCAATCCCGCCCTGAAGTACTGGCAGGGAGAAGAGACCTATTACACCGAAAGCAACCGGCTGAGCCTGGACTTTGCCTTTGATGACAAAAAGGTAATGGCCATGACGGTGCTGAACGAAACCAACGAACGGGAAATGACCCTCTTCCAGGAAAATGGCCGCTACAAAGGAGATATACTGCTGGATGAGGGAACAAACGAACTGCTGGTATGGGCTACGAAGAAAAAAGGGAAATTTCAGAAAAAACTGCGCGTATTTTACAATCCATACACCTCCGCTGTTTCTTTTTCGCAGGGAAACTGCGCCATCCGCATTTATGGCAACTATAACCTCACCCCGCAGGTGGGTTCCGATGACATTGTGATCAACCGATACAGCAAGAGTGAATTTCCAGTTCATTTTCTGGTGAGCTGTTGTGAAGATGAGGGGCTGCGGGTAACGGTGGAAAACCCCAAAAACCAGCCGGTGCCCACCAAGCGCATTGCTCCCAACCTCTATGCTTTTGACGCCCGGCTGTACGACTACCAAAACAGCTTTGTGGTACGTGCCAGCTGTGACGGCAGCCCGGTGGCCCAGCGCCGCATCACCATCAAGGTGGACCAGGAAATGGAACGCCGCAAGGATACGGCCATTATTTTTGCGGTGAGTAAGCATACCAAGGAAGCCAAAAGGCTGGGCTGGGCCGACCTGCGCTACTCCCAGGAGGACGCCGAGGCCCTGAAGTGGACGCTGGAGGAAAAATTTGGCTTTGGGGTGAGCATTATTTCAGACCCCACCTGGGAGCAGATCAATGAAAGCATGGAAGGGCTGCGCCGCCACCATTGGAACCGCCTGGACCAGTTGCTGATATTTTTTACCGGCCACGGCTACAAGTCGCCTGAGGGGGTGGGCTACCTGGTGCCCAGCAATGTGGGCAAAAGCCTGAAAACGCTCTACAAAATGGAAGACTTGCGCGCCCAGATCGATGCCCTTGCCTGCAACAACATCGTATTGGGCATAGATGCCTGCTTTGCCTCCAGTTTTCTGGAGCGCGGCGGTACCGATATTCCCACCCGCAAAGGGCTGGACATTCACCACCTGCTTTCATCCGATGCCCCTTTTCGCTACTTCATTGGCTCGGCTCCCTCCAACAAGGAGGTGCCGGAGAAAGGCGTGTTCAACAAAGAAGTGCGCGAAGCCGATGGCAAGTACCGCTACCGCGGCAAAAAGTTTAAAGTATCGGAGTTTATGATGGCCTTTCTGGAGGCCATTGAAATGGGGGAAGAAGAATTTGCCGGCAACCCCATACCCATCTGGTATGTGGGCAGAAAGGTGGAAGAACTCTACCGCCCCAAAAAGAAGGGCGCAGAGCAAACCTACGCCCGCACGGCCCGCTTTGGCACCCAGCAGGACAAAGGCTTTCACTTTATCAGCAAGAATATCTTATTGCAATAAACCATTAAGTTCAGTATCATACTGTGGCAGCAGCAGCCGGCAGGCTGCAGCTGTCAATACCCTTACTCACTTTTTTCCATGCGATTACCGACACCACATTTACCCCTTTTACTGGCTGTTTTGCTCTGGCTGAGCCCGGGCATGGCGGGCCTGCAGGCCCGCCTGCAGCACGGCGGGCCGGAAACGGACTTTTCGCAGGCGGAAAAACGCTGCAGGGCCATCCTGAAAACCCTCTGGATGCAGCAGGGCGGCAGTGTGCTACCCGATATTGCCATTCGCAGCACAGGGGAAGCTGGCAAGCCTGCCGAGTACGATTTCCGGCAAAAACTCATCGTCATCGACCCCAAAGCCTATCAGCTTTGCCTCAATATTTCCAAAGGAAAAGACGACGCCCTGGCCTTTCTCATCGCCCATGAGTTTGTACACGCCTGCCAGCACCAGACCCTGGAGTATGTATCGCCGGGCTTTTTTGTGGAAACCAAAACCCTCAAAGCCTGGGCTCAGGGCCAGAAAGACCGCCGCCGTAACATGGAGAGCCAGGCCGACGTATGGGGAGCGGTGTTGTGTCACCTTTCGGGCTATGAGGTGAGCAATATCATTCCGGGGTTTATCGACAGCCTTTATGTTACCTTTGGGCTGAGGGAGCGCGATCCCCTCTATGCCTCCAAGCAGGAGCGCATGCAGATTGCGCGGCAGGCCCAGCAAAGTGTGAACCGCCATATAGAACTGTTTGAAATGGCCAATTACCTCATGGTGATTCAGCAGTATGAACAGGCAGCTCGCATATATGAGTACCTGATTGAGCACTTTCAGAGTGCAGAGTTTTACAACAACCTGGGGCTGGCCTGTATGCTGGAGGCCCTGCCCCTGCTGGAAGAACCCTTTCGCTCATGTCCCTATCCCTTTAGCCTGGACCTGCAAACGCGGCTGGAGAAGGTGGTGATGAAAAGCCGCAAAAAGCCCCTGGATTTGCTGCTGAGAAGTCTGGAGGCTTTTGATGAAATAGACCGCCGTACCCCCGGCTACCTGCCCATGCGCATCAACCGGGCATGTGCCCATATTCTGCTGAGCTCCCTGGAAGAGCAGCCCACCCACCGGCAGGCAGCTGAGGCCGACATCGCCTACATCAAGGAGTACAAAACGGCGGATTTTGCCGGTAAAGCCGAAACCCTGGCCCAACTGCGGCACAATGCCCACCTGCTGCATGCCATCATGCAGTTTCCCAGCATGTGCCCCAGGCAGGGCCTGCGCCAGTATGCACCCCCTGCCCGGGCAAGCCAAACCGGCTGGGCCCTGGACGGCCTCTCCAAGCTGCCCACCACGGGTTTTGACTGGCAAACGAAGCTCTCCTTTGAAGGGAATGTGTCGGTATGGGGCCGCAGGCTGGCCCACTCCCGCCTGCTGCTGTACCGCCCTGCCGACGATGAGCCCACGGTGGCTCTGCAAATTGTGCATAATCGAGTTGCCGGGCTACCGCCCTGGGTGTACCAGGTGGGGACCCGCATACCCGAAACTGCGCAGCAGCAGCTGCGCAAGTCCACCGCCAATGCCGAAGGCGATTTTTTTCTCATAGACGACCAAAGGGGCATACTGTATCACCTGGATATTTTGGGCCGGGTAAAAAGCTGGGCCAGGTTTGCCTGGGAGGATTGAAGATGTAGTCTTCAGCATGGGAAGGGAACAGCATAAGGTGTTGTTGGCCTGCTTTAATTGCCCAAAATGACCCTGTATCCCTCCCTTTGGTTTTTCATCAACTCCAGTTTGTCCTGCATATCTTTGCGTATGTCTTCCAGGGTAATGGGGCCGCGCTGGTCGTAGCGGCTGGCGTCCACCACTTCGGCTTTGGAGAAATAAGGCGTCAGTTCCTCATCAATCTGCCTGAAAAAGGCTTCCAGCTTTTCGTTGGGCAGGCGGTCCAGCACCTCCTTAAACACCTGCAGGTACTGGCGGTACAGCAAGCTGTCGCGGGCAATGGTGCGGCCGGGCAGGTCTTCACTGGAAAAAATCATGGCCTGTCCGATGCGACGGTTGCGCAATTTCCACCCTTCGTGAGGTCTGCTCACAAATATGTCGTCATAATCCCAGGGGAGCATAGAAAAAAGTGGGCTTTTGCGGTGTTTAAGGGCATAATAATACACCTCATCACTGTAATCGCCGTTGTGTACCCAATAGTTGAAGGCCAGCCACTTCATGTAGGCCTCCAGATCCATCAGTTCCGACAAAGCCTGCTGTAACTCCCTACCCGACGCTTTGCGACATACTTTTTTTATTTGGCGAAATGCCTGGAGGTAAGATTTTACTTCCCGTCTGGAAAGAGATTTTTTGGCACTGTACTCATCCACCTGATGTTTGGGGCCAACCCTGAGAATAAACACCCCCTTGAGTTCGTCCAGCACGTAGTCTTCGGGCTTTTCTACGATGAGATACACCCCCTGGCTCTCTCCGTTGATGCGCACTTCGGCGTAGGCATTGAAGAGGGGGAATAAACCCAGTTCGTTCAGGCAGAGAAATGCCAGCCGGTTGTGGAAATAATGCCTGTCCATGCTCAGGCTCAGCAAGTAAAATTTGTCGGCCAGCTTTTTGGTGCCCTGGGGGGTTTGCAGGTAAATAGGATGCCCTTTGGCCAGGTGAAGCGTGAAGCTTTTTCTGCGAAAAAACAGGGACGACTGCCCGCGCACGTGCAGGCGGGTAACTTGTATGGGCTGGCCGTTGAGGCTGGCAGCGGTGGGCTTCACATCTATCTTTTTGCCCACTTCATGTATCAGCTCTGCATATTCGCCTTCTTTCATGCTGAATTCAAACAGGCGGTAATTACCCTCAAACTGCTGGGCCCGGAGCAGGCTGATGCCTAAAAGCACCATTAGCCCTATTGCGCGTAAAGATGCCATCATTTGTGCTTTGGTTGATTCTGTTATGCTTGGAGGGAAATTTACAACAAAATGGGAAGCTT
>RFHT01000533.1 GCA_003696835.1 Bacteroidota bacterium | reverse complement strand
TTGCAGTGCCCCGGCCTTCCACCCGCCCAATGGAGGTAAAGGCCAGGCCGTCCACGGCATGCTGCACTTCAAAAAAGTCGTTGTTGGTTTCGGAGGCCGTAGCCCAGCTCAGCACCGTTTGGGCGGCTTTTACCTTGCCGGCAAAACCCACGAGGGTAACCGGCAGGGCCTGCCCGTTGCGGTAGTTGCTCAGCAGCAGCGGGTCGAAGCTGAGCGAAAACATGCGGTTTTTGGCACTGGAAGGCGAACTGGCCGCATCCACCACCACCAGGGCCCGGTACAGAAAGGAGGTCTGGTTTTCAAAGTTGACCGTTACCATGTGTTCGGTGCCGCTGGGGCTGATGCCCGGCAGGGTGAGGGTAGTGGTAGCTTCGTACTGAATGCTGTTGGTCCCTACCGGAATGGGCGTGAGGTTAGTGGGCGTTTCGAGCAGGTAGGAGCTGATGTTGGAAAAACATACGCCTTCGCGCAGGCGGTAGCTGTCGCCGTCCACATCTACGGCGGTAGCGGTTACCTCCTCTACCTCCACGGCATTCTGGCTGCCCGATTCAACAAAGGTGATGTTGAAGTCGATGTAGGCCAGGCCTCCGTTTTTTGGCTGGTTTTGTACGCGTACCACGGGCTGGAAGGCGTGCTGGTCACCGGTGGAGGTTTCATCCACCTTGTTGAGCGAGGCATTTTGCATGGCAGCAATTTCTACCAGTGCGTCAATGTTGTCCATCACTTCGGAAAAGCGGTAAACAGCTCCTACATTTCCGGCACTACCACTTTCCAGTACCGGGTTTTGAAAAATGAGTTTTTCCTCCGCCTGGGCATGCAGGCTGTGGCGAAATAACAAGAGCAACAATGCGATCAACAAACAGAGGCGAAAGGGGTAAAATTTCAGCTTGGGGAGACGGGTAAAGCTAATTCGATAATCCATTAATTTCCTCCATTCTAGCAAATTAAACTAAATTTGAATAATACAAATTTAATCAAATTCTTACGTCCGAACTAGCTTCTTGTTTCAATGGAAAAATTAAGGGTTTGTTTAGTCAAAAGGCTGTTATAAAAGGTATTTTTTTACGTGAAAATGCTCCAGGCAATAATGCATTCTTGCTATTTGACTGACATTCAGGGCATTTCCAAAAACGCCAGGCCCTTTCATCAGGTTGCCGGGGCAGCGTACATGGCTCAGGCCGAGGGCATGACCCAGCTCGTGGCGTATAAACTTTGCCCCCTCCATCTTACCCCAGTTGATGTACTCTTCGCGGCTGTTATCGGGAAACTGCCTACGGGGGCAGTCCCGGCTTTTGTACAGGTAGTCCAGGTAGAGGTCCACCATGTGGATGTTGGTGTGCAGGCTCATGTTTTGGGAGGGGAACATGGAGCAGCTGGTACGCGACATGGGCACTTCGCATTCGCCCTGGGCCATGCGGCGGTAGGATGCAGCATTGGTGGTAAAATACAGGTGGATGTATTCGTGCCGGCTACTGTCCCGGATTTGCTGGTCGAGCTGGCGCAGGTAAAAGGGGCAGCGTGCCAGGTTGGCACAACCATCCAGGCAGGTATGGCCGGCATTGTCCCAGTCGGCACGACGCACATACAGCTGGCTCACCTGCAGGCGTATGCGGCTATCGGTTACATCGGGGCAATCGCCGCTGTAGCAGCTCCGCCGGCTGGCCTTTGCAAAATCCTCATTTATGAGGCGAATAATGTGGGAAATATAATCCTGGTGGGCTGGGTTGCTTGCTTCAAAATTTCCTTTGCCCTCCTCATTCTGCACAAAAATAAACCTGACGCGCAGGGTTTTCAGGGAGTCGTCTGCACGAGGAATATAGGCCGCGTAGGGGCTGTTGCAGTCAGCTGCCTCGCCTGCAGCCGGGCGCCAGGCCTCAAAGCCCACGCCCCAAAGGCCCGCAGCCAGCAGGCCCATTATGCCCAGAAAAAAGGTGGTGTATTTCATGATCCTTAATTGGCTAATTCCCCTTGCAGGGGCCTCTTTTTGTTTTGGATGAGGAGAATTCACATCGGTCACCCGCCTTTAAAACAGTCGAAGGGCAAACAACTCGCACAAATTCATCCAACTTTGCCCCAACTGGCCTTCGCCTCCCTTGTGGCTTAGCAGGCAAGCCGAAGATGCCGTCATGCTCATGCAGGGTACAGACATGCTGTCTCTCCCCGCATCACTTCATAATGGAGTTGTACTGGTTGAGGTTGGAGGGGTCGAGGTCCTGCATGATGCGCAAAAACTCCTGTTTGTCGTTGGGAAAGGCCTCGGCAAAAACTTTGACGAGCTCTTTGTCTTTGGCATCCAGAAACATGCGCGTGAGCAGCAGCAGGGGATTCTGGCGGTTGAGGTTTTGCATTTCCCGCAGGGTTTCCAGAATGGCTTTGCGCCCTTTAGCAGGGTCAGATTCCATCATGTCCAGCCCTTCGCGGTGGTATTTGTACAGCACGTCGTGAAAACGGCGGTAGCGGCTGTTGGTGAGGTTTTCGATGATCCAGTAGCGGTTGCGCTGGCTTTCACTGGAGCGCCAGCCCTGCTCATTGGACTGCGAACCGGCCAGGTTGACGATTTCCTGAGCCTTGCGGAAATAGACATTGCCTCCGTTGGGGGCAAAGCTGTCATAGTCAAAGCCCAGGATGAGGTACACATAAAAATTCAGCAGGGCCGTGAGGTTGTCGGTATAAACATTGTCGGAAAATTGTAGCTGCTGAAAAGGCACGTAATTGAAGGTAAATTTATCGTCGCTGATGTTGAGCAGCAGGGTTTCGTAGGTGGTGTTATATACCGGGCGGTACAGCTGTATGGTAGCCGTGGCCACAAAGCGGTCGGCCGTAGGCCGCTGACTCACCACAATCTGAATATTGGCCCGTATTCGTTCCTGGGTTTCATATACATCATCGGTCCAGGTATTGAAGTTGATGTACTCCGAGAGGGTTTTCTGCATGTCGTCAAATACCTGTTTATCACTTTGTATCTGACTGGCATTAATAGACACATTGCAGAGCAATTCCTGTGCGTGGGCCAGCAGCCCCATGCACATACAAGCAAGTAGCGCGATGGTTTTCATGTAATTGTTCATTGATAAAAATCAAAAAAAAGTAACGACAATTGTATCAATCAGCCATATATATTCCCTCCTTCAACATATCAACGATCTTATTGAGAATATCTTTTGCCACTTCCTCTTTGGGTTTGAGGGGAAAATGCTGCACCTGTTCCTGGCGGTCGATGAGGGTGATTTTGTTGGTATCGTGAGAGAACCCGGCACCTTTGTCGCGCAGGGAATTGAGCACGATGAGGTCGAGGTTTTTGCGTCTGAGCTTATCTTTGGCGTGCTGAAGTTCATCCTCCGTTTCCAGAGCAAAGCCCACCAGCAGCTGATGGGCCTGTTTTACAGTGCCCAGGTAGTGCAGGATGTCGGTGGTTTTTTTTAGGGGAATGTGCAGCTCTTCAGTTTGTTTTTTGATTTTTTGGGGGGCCACTTCTACGGGGGTGTAGTCGCTTACGGCAGCGGCCATGATGAGGATGTCCTGTTCGTGTGCGATCTGCTTTACGGCTTCAAACATTTCCCGGGCAGAGTTTACGCTGGTGAAGGCTACCTGGGGCGGCGGGGCCAGCTGGGTGGGGCCTGAAATGAGGCTCACCTGTGCACCCAGGGCTGCAGCGGCCCTGGCCAGGGCAAAACCCATTTTTCCGGAGGAGTGGTTGGAGATGTAGCGCACCGGGTCGATGGCTTCGCGGGTGGGGCCGGCGGTGATCATCACCTTTTTGCCGGCCAGGGGGCCATTTTTCCAGCGGGCGGCAATGGCCTCAAAAATTTCTTCGGGCTCGGCCATGCGGCCGGGCCCATGCAGGCCACTGGCCAGGAAGCCCTGGCCTACGGGCAGCACCTGCACGCCGTCGGCGCGCAGGGTGTCGAGGTTGGCCTGCAGGCGCGCATGCTGGTACATGTCGGCATCCATGGCCGGTGCCACCACCACCGGGCAGCGGGCCGAGAGGTACACCGCCGTCAGGGCATTGTCGCACAGCCCGTGGGCAAACTTGGCCAGGGTGTTGGCCGTGGCCGGTGCCACCACCATGAGGTCGGCCCAGGTGCCCAGGGCCACGTGCTCCGACCAGTTTTCGCTCCACAAATCGCCAAAGACCTTGTGGCCCGACAGGCTCGACCAGCTCAGCTCCCCCACAAAATGCGATACGGCGGGCGTGGTGACCACCCGCACCGCTGCCCCGGCCTTTTTGAGCAGCCGGAGCAAGTACACAGTCTTGTAGGCAGCTATGCTGCCCGAAACGCCAAGTATGATCTTTTTATCTGTTAGCACATTGGTTGGGAATCATCAGATATTTGCCTACTCCTCATAGGGGTCGCGCCAATAAATCTGATCCTGCTGAAATTTCTCCAGTGCTACCTGGGTGGGCTTGGGCTTGCGCTCGTAAAAGCGCGAAATTTCAATCTGCTCCTTATTCTCCATTACTTCCTCCAGGTTGTCGTAAGCGGGCGCAAACTCGGCCAGCTTATGAGCCAGTTCCTCCTTCAACTCCAGCGTGAGTTGGTTGGCGTGTTTGCCCATGATAATGATGGACTTGTACAAGTTGCCGGATTTATCTCCGAGGGACCTGATATCTACTGGCAAAAAGCTATCTTTCATTTTGCTCATGTCGCTGTATTTATTTTTGTACCAATTGAATGGCTGTTATATGAATGTTGGTGCCTTGTTCTTTCATCAACGAATTATTCCTCCGAGGATTGTTCCGCTTCGTCGGCTTTGAGGCGGCCCAGTCCCCGCTTGGCCTTCACGTAGAGGCTCTCGGCCTCCTTGATGTAAGGGCTGTTGGGAAAGCGGTCCACAAAGCGCTCGTAGGTTTCTATGGCGTCCAGGTAGCGATTTTCCTTGCGGCGTTCGGTGCTGTTTTCGGCCAGCCCCACCATGGATTTAAACAGCATCAGATTCGCCTCCTCCTGGTAGCGGCTGTCAGGAAACTCCTGTATCATCACCTCAAATGAGGTGACCGCTCCCTTGAAGTTGCTCATGTTGAAATACAGCCGGGCCTGCTCAAAGGCTTTTTTGGCCAGGCGCTCGCGCAGGCTGGTAATGATGTCGTTGGCTTCTTTGACCCGCTCCGACTCGGGATAGGCCACCAGGAAGTACTGAAACTGGTCGATGGCCTTTGCCGTGTAGCCCTGGTCCAGGTAGTAGGGAGCCGATTCCATGTAGTAGCAGTAGGCCTGCTGGAAGGCACACTCCTCAGCACGGGGCGAGGTGGGAAACTGCTTGGCATATTGCTCGAAATAGTGGGAGGCTATGATGTAGTAGCTCTGCTTAAACTTGCTCCACGCATAGTGGTAGATGATGTTTTCGTACTCGGGTTTGCCCCGGTAGCGACCCATGAGCTCCTCAAAAAGGAAGTTGGCCTTTTCGTAGTCTCCCCGCTCATAAAAATAAAAAGCGGCTGAGTCCTTTTGGGCCAGGGTGCCCTTGAGGAGGTATTTGCGCATTTGCTTGCGCTCGGCCGAGCAGGAGGCAAACAGTATGCCCACCAACACTAAAAAAATCGCTATGCTGTTGTATTTGTTCATTTGGCCTGCAAATTTAAGCATTTTCTTCGGGAATTCCACCTGTTTTTCCCACAGGAATGAATACCCCTATAACGGCCATATAAGGGCTGAGGTTGATCTTTTATGAAATTCGTGTAAAAAAACGCAATTTTGCCTGGTGCATACAACCTTTGAACGCACCGGAGACTCTTTTTCCTCATGAAACTGATCGACAAGTATATTATCAGGCGGTACCTGACCACTTTCTTTTTCATACTGGGCATTGTGCTGGTAATATGCATACTGGTGGATGTGGTGGAGAAAATGGATGATTTTCTCGAAAAAAAACCTCCGCTCTACGACATCCTCTTTGTGTATTACGCCAACTTTATCCCCTACTACGGCAACCTGCTGGCGCCTATATGCCTCTTTCTGGCCGTAATTTTTTTTACCTCCCAGATGGCCCAGCGCTCCGAGCTCATTCCCCTGCTCAGCAGCGGGGTGAGTTTTTACCGCATTCTCATGCCCTATATTGCCACCTCCCTGCTGCTGGGCGGCATTGCCTTTTACCTGCGGGCCTACCGCGTACCCGATGCCACAGTCAAGCGCCTCGACTTTGAGTACCAGTACTTCTACAAACGCCGCGTCTCCAGCAACAAGGATGTGCACAAAAAGGTAGCTCCCGACACCTTTGTGTATGTGAGTTATTACAACGAAAAACAAAAAGAAGGGCACAATTTTTCCCTCGAACGCATCAAAGACGGCGACATCATCACCAAAATTCACGCCGACCGCATGGTGTGGATAGACTCCACCCAGAAATGGCAGCTCCGCCGGGTGCGCATACGCAACATTGAGGGCATGAAGGAAGAGCTGAAGTACCTGCCCAAACTGGATACGACCTTTTTGCTCAAACCCGACGACATTTTCATCGTGGAGCAAAAGGCGGAAACCATGATACTGCCCGATCTGATTGAGTACATCAAACTGGAGGAAATGCGCGGCTCCGACATACTGGAGCAGCTCTATATTGAGCGCCACCTGCGTTTTGCCGATCCCATCGCCGTGATCATCCTCACCCTCATCGGCTACGCCATGGCCTCGCGCAAGCGCCGCGGCGGCATTGCCCTGCAAATTGGGCTGGGGATCCTCATCTGCTTTATCTACATTGCCATGCGCTTTGTGGGCTACGCCATCGCCGGCGAAGCCGTGCCGCCCTGGCTGGCCGCCTGGATGCCCAACATGATCTTTTTTCCCGTTTCTATTATGCTGCTGCGCATTGTGCCCAAGTAAGGCGCTGGCCTGCCCCGGCTTAGCTTCAACCCACCACCACCCAGGCCGCTGACCCCGGCCAATCTTAGCCCCCCTATGCTATATGTGGGGATTCCCAGAAAACATGGATTCATTTTTTCAATCTTTCGATTTGTTCTTTGGCAAACTCAACTGCTTCTGGGTCGTCTAGTTTGAGCATTTTCTCATAATATTTCATGGCCTTGCCCATGTCCCCTTTTTGTTTATATGCATGCGCAATATTGCTTAATACAACGCCGTCATTCGGGTCAATTTTTTCTGCTTTTAACAGAACTTCTATTGCTTTGTCATATTCTCCCTTCAGCAAGTAGGTGATGGATAGATTTGATAGGCTTTCGATGTGATCGGGGTAAATGTTCAAAATCTCTTCTGAAATGGTTCTCATGTTTTTCAGCAGATCCTCCTTCCCGGTTTCGTACAGCGTCAGCTGATAGCCCTGAATTGCCCCCAGAAAAGCTTCTTTTCCCTTTTCCAGCTTTTCATTATGGGTCCAGGTCCATTGGTTGTTGTTGATCTTTGAGTATTGAATAGTCTTTACTAATTCATTTGTGAAGCTCTCCCATTCTTCGGCCTGACTGAGTGCATATATTTTACCAAATCGCATATCCAGCCTGTTGGGGTACAGCTTTATCCCTTCGTCAATTTTATCAAATGCCTTGGCCAGAACATCTGCATCATAAACTATGCTGCTTCCCAAAAACCCGGCAATTTGGCCCGTGCTGTCCTGAATTTGCAAACTCTCTCCTGTAGGTTGACCGGTCGATAGAGAAACAATTTCTTTTTTTGATTTCAGTATGTAATAGTTGAAATAGCTGGTAAATAATTCTGGATTGCTGGGATCCTCCAATTCCCATTTTTTCAACAGCTCAATTTGCTTTGTCGTGTCACCATCCTGGCACAATTGGTCAAATTGTTCTTTGTAGGTCTGAGTACAACAAGCGTTAGCCAGAATGGAAAATGCGAGAATGCTTAATACCTGTTTCATGGTTGTCTTTTTTGGGTGCATACCCCCGCCCGCTTCAGTCGCTCGACAACAAGATAGCAAAACCTTTGGCCTTCCACAACCTGTTATCC
>RFHT01000532.1 GCA_003696835.1 Bacteroidota bacterium | reverse complement strand
TGCCCCGGAGAACTCTCCTCCTTTTCAAGGAGGAGTTGGAGGTGGTTAATGCAAGCCATTGAAAATGAGTAACTTACAACAATTGTTATTGTTTTTTTTACCCTGAGGGTGCTGAATAGTTGCGAAATTCGTATCAAAGATAAACGATTGATAATCAGGGCTTAATATCCCGAACTCACGTTAGCTTAATTTCTGAGCACTTTAAACCCGCCGTTTTCCTGCTTTTGGTAGTGGTAAGTGCCGATGGTGATGACCTCCCCGGGCTTCATTTCGGAAAGCTGGTAAATATCCCTGTTGTGGGTATGCAGCGAGCCGCCTGATATGCTGGCCAGGCTGAGGTAGTGGGGGTGAATCCATTCATTTTCAATTTGTATGGGCTTACCTCTGGAGTTCCAGCTATGCTTCATTTCTTTATTTTTAAACACCACCACATGCACGGGCCGGTCGAGGTACTTCAGCAGCCGTATGTCGCGTATGGAACTGTTGCGGTCGGCAATGAGAATAACCTCTTCGTAGTCCTTCAGACTGCGGGTGGCCCGCAGCAGGGCCTCCATGTCATTTTCGGGGGAGTCGCCCCCGCCTCCCCGGTATTTGACTTTGATCATGGACTGCACCACCGCTTCGAGGTTTTTGGGGTTGACGTAGTAAATGCCTCCCGTTTTGCCTATTCTTTTTTGGGCATGGGGGGTGCGGTCGCCGTCGTTGAAGAGCACCAGGTGCTGAATGGCCTGGTTTTCGAGGTGCTGGCTTTGCCAGCGCAACACCGAGGCACCGTTTTTATACATGCTGGAAGTCCAGTCCATCACCACCAGTTTTTTCTTCCACTGGGGGTGGCGGTCAAAGACTTTGAAAATGGTGGAATCTTCCAGGGGCTTTTCCCACTTGTAGATCACTTCGGTCAGTTGGCGTGTTTGTTCATCTTCCTGGGCCATTTTCACCAGTTTTTCCGAAGGCAATGGGGGAATTTGAGCCGAAATTAGTGCCTCATCCTCTCCGGGGTACATGTAAATCACAAAGCCGTGGAAAAAGGTTTTGGCTTCCGGCTCGGTTTCACAGGCGGTTTGGAGGATGTATTTCCACAGTATATTTTTGCGCTCAAAGAGGGAAGAATCCAGGGCGTAAAGGCTGCGCAGTCGCTGCTCCAGCAACCAGTCGTAGTTGGTGCACCAGCGGTCGAAGGAATAAGGGTAGCGGGTAAACACCAGGTTGATCTCATATACCCGCCCGGCGGCCAGCCGCCGGGCATCTGCGGGGTTGAGAATGCCGGCTTTGGCGTAGTCCATGTGCAGTACCAGGCTGAGGGAGTCCGCTGGGTCGGGCAATTCATAGCGGGGAATCTCCATCTCTATGACAGAGTCGGGAGGATGAAAGCCTGAAGAATATGCCGCCAGGGTACCCAGGCTCCATACCAACAGCATGCTGGCAAGTCTGAACATAAGCAAGTGTGTTTGCAGTTTGTAATCCTGAAGTGGGAATATACGAAATTTGAAGCCTGTGAGGCAAGTACCTCATGAAGATTGATGCTGCAGCAGCTTGTGTTCGCGGGTGGGAATGGAAAAATAAACCGTAGTGCCTCTGCCCTTAACCGATTTGAGCCAGATTTTCCCCTGGTGGTTTTCCACTATGCGCTTGCACACCGCCAGGCCCACGCCCAGGCCCTGCGACTGCGGAGAGTCCGCTTTTTGAAACATGCCAAATATCTTTTCGTAGTCCTGAGCTTCAATGCCTACGCCATTATCTTCCACCGAAAAAATGTAGCGCGAAGCAGAGCTGTTGAGGGAATAGGAAATGTGGATAATGGGCGCATGGTCCTTCCGGTAAATGATGGCGTTTTCGATGAGGTTTTGGATAAGGCGTACCATTTGTACCTTGTCGGCTTCTACAAAGGGTAGTTCATCTACCTTCAGCCTGGCATCATTGGTATGTATAAAACCCGCCAGGTTTTCACAGGCTTCTTTTACCACTTCATTCATATCTACCTGCTCTTTGTGTACCATCTCAGTTCCGGAGCGGGTGTATATTTGCAGGGCATCCACCAGCTTGTGCATGCGCTGGGCGTCCTTGAGCATGATGCTCATGGCTTTTCTGGCCTCGGCATCCACGGGTTTTTTTTGCTGGTAGTACTGCTTCAGCAGGCGGGCAAAGCTGGCAACGGTATGTATGGGTGCCTTGAGGTCGTGGGAGGCGAAGTAGGAGAATTGCTCCAGTTCCTTGTTGCTCAGGCTGAGCTTTTCGGAGTATCTTCGCAGGGTTTGTTCGGTA
Organism: Bacteroidota bacterium; assembly: GCA_003696835.1. GTDB lineage: Bacteria > Bacteroidota > Bacteroidia > J057 > J057 > J057. The sequence goes on along the minus strand of RFHT01000532.1, from coordinate 8,090 downwards.
TTTTTTTCAGCGGTAATATCGGCACATACGCCTACATAGCCCAGCAATTGTTGCTGCTGCCTGATGGGGGCACTGCTGAAGCGTACCCAGATTTCGCTTTCGTCCTTGCGCTGCAATCTGCACTCGGTACCTTTGGCCACCACCAGGGAAGTGAGCTGGCCGTTTTCTCCGCTGCTCTCCTCTTTTTCGGGCAGCAAAATCAGCTGGCCGGCATACATACTGAGCAGCTCATGCCGCTCATATCCGCTGATGTCCACCATTTTGTCATTCACCATCTGTATGCGCCCCAGGGGCCCGATAAACATCACCCCCTCGTTGAGGTTTTCGAACAGGGAGCGGTACTGTATGTCTTGCTGCCGCAGCTTCTGGCCCCGGTCGATGCGAAAGCCAATGACGAGAAAAGTAAGCAGGTGAACCACACCGTAGCGGCCCAGCACCAGCCAGAGGCTTTCTTTGGCTGCCGGCGCCAGGGCCGCTGCCACTACCAAAATGCCAAAGGAAAATAGCTGGAAAGCCAACAGGCGCGACTTTTTATTAAAATACAAACAACACAAAAACGAAATGGAGAGGTAGAGAAAATTCACCTCCGGCTCAAAAGCCGCAAAATACACCCGCTGCACCAGGGCAAACATCAGCAAATAAAACAACAGCATGACAAACAGGCTGAGCGAGCGCTTCACATAGGCGTTGAGGTAGCTCAGTAAAAGAATGATGATGCAATAGGCACTGATGAGCCAACCCACCCATACACTGGTTTGGGAAATGGGAATATAGGGATGGAGGCGGGTATTGGAAAAGGGAATGATGAGGGCGGCCAGCAGAAGAATGGCCCGGCTGGCATTCAGCAGGAATTTTGCCTGAAACGGGCTGGTGTTTACATGGGAAGAAAACCAGTATTGTAGCTGACTCATTACAGGATGAACATACAAATTTTTACCAGAGTGAAAAAATAAAGATTTACCATCAGGATTTTTGGTGTACAACAGCTGGTATGGCATCCTCCTGGGCGGGAATGGCCACGTGTACACGGGTACCCTGCCCTTTTTCCGACTCAATCCAGATTCTGCCGTTGTGGTTGTCCACGATCTTTTTACAGATAGCCAGCCCTATGCCCAGGTTGTGCGAGCCGGGCTGTTCCACTTTTTCAAACATATAAAATATTCGCTCGAAGTCGTGGGTTTCAATGCCTATGCCATTGTCATCTATGGTGATGAGGTGTTGGTGGTTGGCCGGGTCGTAGAGGGCGCTGATGCTGATCTGCGGGGCCTCTTCCTTACGGTAGAGGATGGCGTTTTCCAGCATGTTTTGCATCAGGCGGGTGAGCTGAATTTTGTCGCCCTGCAGAGTGGGCAGCTTGCTTACCTCAATGCGGGCATCGCTGGCTTTGATGTAGCCGGCGAGGTTGTCCATGGCATCCTGCACCACCTCGTTCATATCGACCTGGGTCACATTGAGGGCCTCTACCCCTGAGCTGGAATACACCAGCAGGGCATCTACCAGTTTGTTCATGCGGGCTGAGTTGCCCAGGATGAGCTCAATGGCTTCGCCGGCCCGGGCATCCAGGCTGCTGCCGGCCGGAAAACGCTGGTATAGCAGTTGGGCCATGCTGGAAATGGTATGTATGGGGGCCCGCAGGTCGTGAGAAGCAAAATGAGAAAACTGCTCCAGTTCTTTGTTGGTTTCTTCCAGGCGTTCGGCATAGCGCCTGAGGTTCATCTCTGCGCTTTTTTGTGCACTGATGTCGGTACATATCCCAATAAAGCCGCCCCGCCCGCGGGCTTCCATGGGCGCCACGTTCAGGCGCACCCACAGGGATTTGCCATCCTTGCGCTGCAACTGGGCTTCTACGATGTGCTGTTCCGCTTGCAGGCCGCCTTCGGCCTGCGGCTGAAACAGGGCCTGCTGCTCCGGCAACAGCTGGGCCACGGCCATGCCCAGCAGTTCCTTTTCCCGGTAGCCCGTCAGCCTGGCCAGAGGCGCATTCACCAGCCGGATGTGCCCGTGCCGGTCCACATACATGATGCAGTCATTGAGCCGCTCAAAGAGATGCTTGTACTGGGTATCCTGCATGCGCTGATACTGCCCCCGGTCAATGCGAAACCCAATGGCCAGATACACCAGGGAGTGAAAGACCACAAAACGGCCCGTGAGTGCCCAGAAGGCATCGTCGGGGTATTTTAGCTGCCAGCTCACTGCCAAAAACAGCAAAAAGGCATATACCTGAAAGACCAGTAACTGCCGCTTGCGGTGAAAAAACAGACACAAAAACATGGAAAGAAACAGATAGGAATACACCAGCTGCATCTCATACTCGTACACATACACCTGCAAAATGAGCGTGAGCATGAGCAGGTAGAAGAGCATGAGCATAAAAATGTAGATGTATTTGCGCACAAACTCCAGTACAAAACTCAGGCCCAGTACCCCCACAGCATAGGCGCTCACAGCCCATATCGTATGGCTGAGCAGCTCGTCGGGTCGCATTTGCTCCCCCCTCAAACGCAGCAGCTGCAGCAAGAGCACACTCAGCAGCAACACAATGCGGCCCATATTCAGGTAAAACTGATACTGGTCGGGCGGTGGAGCCGAGATAATGGGATGAATGCGCTTCATGACAAACAGCGGAAACTCTGCTTTGATATTTGGTGCAATATATATGCAATTTAGCGTATTTTACATCAAAACAAAAAGCGCCTGCCCCTGAAGGAGCAGACGCTTCAAAAAAAACTAGGGGACTCAATCCCTCCTGGGAGAATCAACCCTAGCCCTTGCTCTTGTAATTCCAGGATTACCGTCCTGTTACAATACAAACTTAGGGAGTTCAGCCCTGAAGGCAAGTCCAAAAAAATCGCTTTGATTACACCTCCGTTTCTCTCCACTTTTCCCACTTCAGTTTCAGTATCATACATGGGTATTTTTTGCTGAATACCTGTACAACCAATGCTTCAATATTCTGATTATTAGCTACTTTCAAACCGTACTTTATTCGTACTACCTGCACGGAAATACGAAAATGCCGCGATTTTTACCGCCGGGGAATAAAATATTTCATCCCCCTGCATTGGTTTTTGAGGTGCAAAAATGGCAGCTGTGCTACATTACTTACTTCCTCAAGCTTTTTTTACCCTTTATTTTCCCCTTTTTGGCAGTACTATTTGTATAGCCCCCGTATTTCTATGTATTCACGTACGGGCTCGGGTAGCATGTAGCGCACGCTCTTACCCGCCCGTATGCAGGCACGCAGGTAGGTGGCCGAAAGCTGTAGCAAAGGCGCTTCAAAACGCCGTATATGGGGATGCTCCGCCACTTGGGGAAGGGCGGCCCCGGCCCCGCCGCGGGGATAGATGTAAATGGGGTAGTATTTGAGAATAGCCTCGTAATTTTTCCACTTGTGAAAATGCTGCAGGTTATCTTCTCCCATGATGATGGAAAATTCATAGGAAGGATAGCGCTCGCGCAGGTGGGTGAGGGTGTCGATGGTGTAGGAAGGTTTGGGCAGGGTAAACTCCACGTTTGAGGCCCGCAGCTGGTCGTGGTCCTCTATGGCCAGTTCCACCATGCGCAGGCGGTCGTATTCCGACAGCAGGTTTTTTTTTTGCTTGAAGGGGTTTTGGGGCGAAACCAGAAACCACACGTATTCCAAAAAGGTTTCATTCAAAGCTGTTTGGGCCAAAATGAGGTGCCCGGTATGAATGGGGTTAAAGGTGCCGAAAAATAATCCGATTTTCATCTGTTTTAGCTTCAGTGTTTGCTCAGGCCGACTGCAGGTGTTGTTCAATGATGCGGTACACCTGTATCAAGGCATCCCCCAATATATCGTTTACGATGGTGTAATCAAACAGGGGCGCAAAGCCCAGCTCTGCTTCGGCTTTTTGCAGGCGCAGCCTGATCTCCTCCTCCGTTTCGGTGCCCCGCTTGCGGAGGCGCTGTGCCAGCACCTCCAGGCTGGGCGGGCGGATAAAAAAGCTCACTGCCTCAGGCCCGTAATGCCGCTTGATATTTACCCCTCCCTGCACGTCCACGTCAAACAGCACGTGCCGACCTTCGCTTCGCAGGCGTTCTACATCACTTTTGAGGCTGCCGTAAAAACGGCCGGGATACACCTCCTCCCATTCAAGAAATTCGCCCGCCGCAATTTTCTGTTTAAATTCCTCCTCGCTCAAAAAATAATAGTGCACTCCATGCCGCTCATGGGGACGGGGCTTGCGGGTAGTGGCAGAGACCGAAAATGCAAAGTTGGGGTAGCGCCGCAGTACGTGCCGTACGATGGTGGTTTTGCCCGATCCGCTGGGAGCTGAAAAAATAAATACTTTTCCTTTTGCCTGTTCCATGGGCAAAGTTAAACAGATATAGCTGATTTTCGCCACTTTTTGGACAGAAAAGGGAAAGCACAAAAATTTACCTAAATTGGCACACTTTCTGGCCTTCACCCTGAGTGAAGCTGGGCGTCATCTATTTTCCTGAACCAATATGCTGAGAAAGCTGGCCGGCCAGACCCTGATATACGGATTGAGCACCATACTGGGGCGCCTGCTCAACCTGCTGCTTACGCCCCTCTTTACGGCCAGGCTGGGCCCGATGGGCTATGGCGTGATGAGCCGGCTGTATTCGGGGGTGACCTTTGCCAATGTGATCGTGACCTTTGGCATGGAAACCACCTTTTTCCGCTTTTTGCAGGATCAGGAAGACCCCCGCAAGGTGTATCAGCACGCTTTCACCTGGGTGTTGCTCATGGGCAGTCTGATGTTTCTGCTGTGCCTGCTCTTTCGCAGGCAAATTGCCTTGTGGGTGGACTATGAACAGGCCGAAACCCTGGTGCTGCTCATTGGCGGCATTATTCTGCTCGACGCCGTGGCCGCCCTGCCTATGGCCCGCCTGCGCCACCAGGAAAAAGCCCTGCGTTTTTCCCTTATCAACCTGGCTAACATCATCTGCACCGTCTTCCTCAACTACCTCTTTATCGACTGGATGGAACTGGGGTTGATGTACGTGTTTGTTTCCAACCTCATCGCTTCCACCATACGGCTGGGCCTGGCCCTTTGGGGCAACCTCCCCACCTCTCTGCGCATACACTGGCCCCTGATGCGCAACATGCTCGACTACGGCTTCTTTATCATGATTGCCGGCTTTGCCGGCACCATGAACGAAACCCTGGACCGCCTGGTAATGAAAGACCTATGGGGTGCAGGCAAGATGCTCAACGGTGAGTTCCTTACCGGCGACGAGCTCACCGGCATTTACAGCGGCAACTACAAAGTGGCCATGCTCATCGTGCTTTTTACGCAGGCTTTTCGCTATGCCGCCGAACCCTTTTTCTTCAAAGAGTCCAAAAAAGATAATTCCCCCGGCACCTTTGCCCGGGTGTTTCACTATTTTACCCTCAGCACTCTGGTGGGTTTTCTGCTGCTGAGCTCCTTTGCCAAAGAGGTGGTATCCTTCAATTTCTTTGGCCTGAGCAATCGCTACTTTGTGGATCCGGCCTTTTGGTCGGGCATACACATCATCCCCATATTGCTCATGGCCTATGTATTCAGTGCCGCCTACATCAATATTTCCATCTGGTACAAAATCACCAAGCAAACGCGCTTTGCCCTGCTCTTTACCGGTACGGGTGCCCTGTGTACCATCCTCATCAATGTGCTCACGGTGCCAGTTTACGGCTACGTGGGCAGTGCATGGGCCACCCTGGTGTGTTACCTCGTAATGTGTGTGATGGTGTATGCCGTAGGGCAAAAATACTACCCCGTGCCCTACCGCCTCAAACGCCTGGGAGTATATGGGGCCCTCATTTTTCTTACCTACCTCATCAACCGCCAGATAGGCCCCACCGACGGCTACTGGCCGGCCTTTGTGATGAAAGCCGCCCTCTGCCTCACAGCTATGGGACTCATTGTGCTCATAGAAAAATTTTGGCCCCTGAAGTGGTATGAGGACGGGCAGGCAGGTACATAGACCTGTAGCACTAAGCCTTTCTCATACCTTCAATGGGAATGCCTTCCTTTTCAAACTGCCTCAGTACCAGGGCTGTGGCGGCTATGGTGCCATAAGCCGGCGCCAGAAACCAGCCTATTACCGGGATGAAGAGCAGCAGCAAAAATCCTATGCCATTGCCGATGGCGCCCCAGCGGTTGCGGCGCACAAAGTGCACACTCTGCCTGATGTTGAAACGCTTGCGCTCCAGGGTGTAGTCCATGTTGCCAAAACCTGCATAGAAGGCCTCCACCATAAAGGTGAGCGCCCCGGCTGCAAAGGTGCCCACCACCGGCAGCAGGTGCAAAAACAAAAACAAAAGGGTAAAGCCTATTTCGCGAATGAGGTTGCGCACCGAAATGCGTATGCCGCGTATGAGGTCGGCAAAGAAGTGGGAATCATCCGGAGGGATCCGACCAGTGAGAATGGTTTCTACCTTTTCCGACAAAGCCCCCATGAAGGGAGAAGCTACGATGAGGATGATGTATTTGCCAATAAAAAACATCAGAAAAGCCATCACGGCCACCAGCAGCAGCCAGAAGGGAATCCAGTGGATGAAGGTGGCAAAGGCCTCTGCTCCCCAGCCAAAAGGGTACCAGCTGATGAGGGTATCTTCAAAGGCGGCCTCTCCCCCTCCCATCACAAAGGCCAGGGCCGGACCTACCAGCAAAAAACTGATGAGCCCCACGCTCAGCAGCCCGGGAATGATGACAAAGCGCCAGAGCCGGTGGCGCGAAATCATGCCTATGGCAGTTGAGTAATCGGAAATGCCGTTTGCAAGCTGTGCAATCATACAAGCAAGGGTTGTAAGATGAATGAATCAGAGTGAAAGGGGAATGCGCTCCTCGTACTGGTCAGTCTTGATGTAGAGGTAGTAGGGAGTTTTTCCCCTGAGCAAATAGTCTGTATTAAAAGCGGCTTTGCTGGCCGAAATTTGTATGTCAGCCGGATCAAAGGTGAGTTTTTGCTTTCCGTACTGCAGGTACACCTCCTCAATCACAGCCGAACCCTCGGTTTGGACCAAAAGCCGGTGGGGCTGTATATCTACCTTTGAGCGCGGATGGGCGGTAAAAGCCACCTCCATTTGCTGGGGTTTTACCCGAGGCTTGCCCCTGCGGGGCTTTTCAGCCATCACAATTTGCACCGTGGAAAGGTCCTGCACATGGCTGAGCAGGGAGTCGGCCTTGGCGGCGTCGGGTATGCCATAGCCATACTTTTCATCGGGAAACAAGTACTGGTCGGCGCTGAGGCGCACAGCCTGTATGATGTCAAGGTGGCTCCTGTTGGGATGTGCCTGCTTGAGGCAGGCCACCATACCGGCCACAATGGGGGCCGAGAAGGAGGTGCCGTCCGACTGGGTGAGGCGGTCGCCGGAGGTGAATACAGTGGTGCGCGAGCCCATGGCCACCACGTCGGGTTTGATGCGGTTGTCGGCCGTGGGGCCAATGGAAGAAAAGCTGGAGTATTTACCTGACTTATTGACCGAGCCAATGCAGAGCACACTGTCGGCGTCGCAGGGGGCCGTGATGTGGCGCCAGCGGCTCACCCCCTCGTTGCCCGCACTGGTGGTTACCAGTATGCCTTTGGCCGCCGCCATGTCGGCGGCGCGGGAGATAACGGCCGTATTGCCGTCCAGGTCACTGTAGGCATAGTCCTCTTCGGGCCGGTCGAAGTCGTGGTAGCCCAGCGAAGTGTGGATGATGTCCACCCCTATGGAGTCCACCCATTCGAGTGCACGTACCCAGTTGTACTCCTCTTGCCGGGTTTCCGAGGAGGCGTCCTCCGTGCGGCAGAGCACAACGGATGCATGCGGGGCCGTACCGATCATTTGCCCCGGCAGGTTGGCCACAATGGTGGACATGACCTCGGTGCCGTGGTCGTCGGCATGAAAAAGGCTGCTGTCGGAATTGGCCACAAAGTCGTAAAAAGCAAGGAGCCTGCCATCCTTGCGCAGGGAGTCAAAGGCCTGCATGCGGTGGGCATCGCGAAAACCCGCGTCAAAGAGGGCAATGCGCACGCCCCTGCCAGTAAAGCCTTTTTCGTGCAGGGCGGGGATATTGATCATTTCATTTTGAAGGCTGGCCTGTCCGTAATCCAGCTTGCCGGCCGGCAGCTGCCGG
>RFHT01000531.1 GCA_003696835.1 Bacteroidota bacterium | reverse complement strand
GCGAGTATCAGCCATACAACCGCCTGAAATGAAATGCATTGAGTTTTCATGTGGATGATGTATTAAGGTGAAAAAATGATTGACTGGGAATTTCCTGCACCATGCAGGGAGCACGGCCCCCTTTTCTCTGGCAATGCATGGGTTTTGAAGCCTGCCCGCTCCTAATATAATATGTCATGAAATAGCAAAATGTAACAATGGGCTGAATATTCGTTAAAAAAGTTTGGAACAGGCCCCATTGCGGAAAATTCGGCTGCCCGGCACTTCCTTTTCGCCGGTGAACAAAATTTTTGTAGCTTTACTTCAAACAATAACGTTTATGCAACTGCTCCCCATTGGCATACAGGATTTTGGTAAACTAAGAGAATTGAATGCCCTGTATATCGATAAAACCCGCTATATTTATGAGTTGTATAAAGGAAGTGGTTACTATTTTTTATCCCGCCCCAGGAGGTTTGGAAAGTCCCTGCTCGTATCTACGCTGGAGTCTTTGTTTCTGGGCAAGAGAGCGTTATTCAGCGGCTTGTGGATTGAAGACAAAATATCCTGGCAGGAGCATCCCATCGTGCACATTTCGTTCAATACCATAGGATACCGGGAGCTTGGTTTGGAACAGGCCATTATCAGAGTTTTGGATAAAATTGCAGGCCAGTATGGCATCGTCTTGTCTGAACCGGCAATGAGCCTGAGGTTTCTGGAGCTATTGGAAAAATTGGGGTCTGGGGGTAGAAGGGTAGTAATTCTAATAGATGAATACGACAAACCTATTATTGATTATCTCGAAGACATTTCCCGGGCAAGTGAAAACAGAGACATACTCAAGACGTTTTATTCTATCATAAAAAATGCTGATACCTGGATACGTATGCTGTTTATTACCGGGGTTTCCAAATTCAACCGCGTTTCCATTTTTTCGGACCTGAATAATCTCGAAGACCTAACCCTGGCACCTGACTGGGAAGCTTTGGCTGGCTATACTCAGCAGGAACTAGAGCATTATTTTGAAGCGCATATTGACCAGCTTGCAAAAAAACTAAAGTTGGACAAAGCCCAAACCTTATTGCAAATAAAAAGCTGGTACAATGGATACAGCTGGGCTGCTACCCAGCAGGTATATAACCCTTTTTCCATTCTCAATCATTTCAAGCAGCAACGCTTTGCCAATTTCTGGTTTCAAACCGGCACCCCCACATTTTTGATCAAACTACTGAAAGCCGGTATGCATTATGAGCTAGAGAATCTGGTAGTGGGAGAAACACTGTTTGAAAGCTATGACCTGGAAACCCTGGATTACCGGGCATTGTTATTTCAGACGGGTTACCTCAGTGTAAAGCAGGTTACAGCAGATGGAAATTATGAGCTGGGCTACCCAAACCGTGAGGTGAGAGATGCCATGTATCAGCACCTGATGGGGGGATTTCGCTATGCTTCTCCCCTGGACAGCCAACCCTTGCTTGCAGGTATCAAAAATGCCTTGGAAAATGGCGATACAGCCCAATTTATCAGGCAAATCAACCTGCTGTTTGCAAGTATTCCCCATCAGATTTTTCTGGAAAAACAGGAGGCATTTTTCCACGCCATTCTTCACATTACCTTTAAAGCATTGAATATGTATGTGGAATCGGAGGTGAGCCGATCCCGGGGCCGGGTGGACTGTGTGGTTCAAACCAAGCAATTCGTCTATATCATGGAATTTAAGTTGGATGAATCGGCGGAAGCGGCCCTGGATCAAATCCGGCGCCAGCAATACGGAAGCAGCTACCTCCATCAAGGCAAAAGCGTTATGGCCCTTGGGATCAATTTCAGCTCGCGCAACAAGGCAGTAGCCGACTGGAAGGTGTTGCCTTACGAAGAACTGATAAGTGGCTGAGACTCCTGTCAGTTTATGAGCCAGATAATAACCTTAAATAAACCACCATGCATCAACTCAGCCTGCTTGGCACCGGCCTCATTGGCATGTTTTACACCCAGAGCCTGCACCAGTACCAGCCGGGTGTGCGCGTGGCCCATGTGTACTCACGCCGCAAAGAGCGTGCGGAAAAATTTGCTGCCGACTGGGACATTCCCCGCTGGAGCACCGACCTGGACGCCGCCATCAACGACCCCCACACCGACACCGTGCTCATTGGCCTGCCCAATCACCTGCACAAGACGGCCATCCTCAAAGCCGCCGCTGCCGGCAAGGCCATCCTCTGCACCAAGCCCCTGGCCATGAACGCCGCCGAAGCCCTCGAAGTGCTTGAAGCGGTAGAGGCCGCAGGCGTATTTCACGGCTACCTCGAAGACCTCTGCTATACCCCCAAAACCCTCAAGGCCCTGCAGGCCGTCCAAAACGGCGCCCTGGGCCAGGTGCTATGGACCCGTTCGCGCGAAGCTCATCCCGGGCCCCATTCCGACTGGTTCTGGGACCCCACCCGCTCAGGAGGAGGGGCCATTATCGACATGGGCTGCCACTGCATAGAAATTGGCCGCAACTTCATCGGCAAGCAGGTGCAGCCCCTGGAGGTCGTGTGCTGGGCCGATACCCTCGTTAAGCCCATTGATGCTGAAGACAATGCCGTTGGCCTCATCCGCTACGAAAGCGGAGCCCTCAGCCAGTTTGACGTGAGCTGGACCTACCGCGGCGGCATGGACCTGCGCGACGAAGTGGCTGGCGAAAACGGCACCATCCGCCTGGACCACTGGCTGCGCACGGGTTTCGAGCTCTTTACCGAAACCGGCATGGGCGGCTACGTGGCCGAAAAGGCCGAAAGCGAAACCGGCTGGCTCTTCCCTGTGGGCGATGAAGTCAACGCACTGGGCTATGTGCACATGTTTCGCGATATGTTTGAGGCCATGGATGCCGGTACCGCGCCCATGGAAACCTTCTACGACGGCTATGTGGTCAATGCCATTATGGACGCCTGCTACCGCTC
>RFHT01000530.1 GCA_003696835.1 Bacteroidota bacterium | reverse complement strand
TTTTCCTCCCGGTAGTAACGGTTGATGCGCTCAATCACTGCCAGCGGTTTCTGGGCAGTGGCAGCATTGTCGAAATACACCAGGGGGTAACCGTTTACCTGCCGCTGCAGCAGGGGGAAGTCCTGCCGTATTTGGCTGAGATCGAAACTCCCAGTTTGGGTTTTTAATGGTTGTGCTGACATGGCCGGTCAATTAATTTTTGCTCACCAATTCACTCACATTCATTTACGCACCTTATTCATACCTGCTGGCAATTAAGCTTTCGAGGTATGTTCTCACAGCTTCCAGGGAGATTTGTTCTACCACTTCTCCTGCAAAGGCATGAATGAGCATTTTTCTTGCTTGTTTTTCCGGTATGCCTCTGCTTCTGAGGTAAAACATGGCATCTTCTTCCAGCTTGCCGGTGGTGGCACCGTGGCTGCATTTTACATCATCGGCATAAATCTCCAGTTGGGGCCGGGTATAGGCATTGGCCGATTTAGAGAGCAAAATGTTGCGGTTGGACTGGAAGGCATTGGTTTTTTGCGCTTGCTGGAAAACGTGGATTTTGCCGCTGAAAGCAGCTGTGGCCTGGTCGGCCACAATGCCTTTGTACAGCTCATTGCTGTAACAATGGGGCTGTTTATGCAAAATCTGTGTGTAGTTGTCCACGTGCTGTTTGCCAGAGAGCAAATAAATCCCCATGAGGTGGGTTTCAGTTTCGGTGCCGTCCAGGTGAATTTGGAGGTCGTTCCGCACGGTATCTCCATTGAGGGTAATGGTAAAAATGGAGAAGCGGGAATGTCGTGCCTGGCTCACCTCGGTATGGTCGATCTGGGATGCGGTATGCTGCTCTAGTTGCAACTTGACGTATTCCAGTCCGGCATTTTCCCCCACAAATATTTCCGTTCCGGCATTTCGCAGAGAGGGGACAGTACTCAGGCTGTAAAAACTCTCCACCACTTTAGCTTCAGCCAGGGGCTCCACCACAAAGAGGTTGCGGTGCTGCAGGCTGCAGGCGGCCTGGCCAGGCAGGGTCAGTTGAATAATGTGTATGGGGGCTGCAGCCACTGTACCCTTGGGAACATACACCAGGGTACCGTCTTTGGCGTAAGCAGTATTGAGGGCGGCAAAAATATCGTCCTTGTTGAGCAGTTTTCCGAAATGGGCCTCAACTACTGCTTTGCCCTGAGAAGAAAGCTGTCTGAGGCTCTCAATACACAACTGTTTATTGTGCTGAATTTGAGAGTGGGCCGAAGAAAATTTGCCATTGATATACACCAGCACATCCGCTTCGAGCTCCGGGATGAGAAAGGGAGAAATGTCTTCGGGCTCTGTGGCTTCGGCCGGGATGTAGGCCTTCGAAACCAGGGGTTGAACCGGGGTGTATTTCCAGGCTTCGTTTTTTTTATGGGGAAACTGCAAAGCCTGCAGGGCGGCAGCGGCGCTTTCTTTAACAGCAGGCGCAATCGGCTGCCCGTTGGGTGCTTCGGGCGCAAAGGCCCTGATAAACGCTTCTTTTATATCTGTTCCGGTATTTGTTTGAATTGCCATATTGGGAATGTTGTGCCATTTAAACGCCTAGGGCTCCTTCTTTGAGCCAGTCATAGCCTTTTTCTTCCAGCTCCAGGGCGAGCTCCTTTCCACCTGATTTAACGATTTTGCCCTGATGTAATACGTGCACGTGGTCGGGAACAATGTAGTCGAGCAGGCGCTGGTAGTGGGTAATGACGATGAAGCTTCTTTCTTCATTCCTGAGTTTGTTTACGGCATCGGCCACAATTCTCAGGGCATCAATGTCCAGGCCGGAGTCGGTTTCGTCCAGAATGACGAGTTTGGGGTCCAGCATAGCCATCTGAAAGATTTCGTTGCGCTTTTTCTCCCCACCGGAAAAGCCTTCGTTTACCGACCTTTTGGTGAGGTCGCTGTCGAGGTCCACCATGTGCTTTTTCTCTTTCATCAGTTTGAGAAAGGCGCCTGCACTCAGGGGCTCCTGCCCACGATATTCACGCACGGCATTCACGGCTGTGCGCAGGAAGTTTACCATGCTCACGCCGGGAATTTCCACCGGGTACTGAAAAGCGAGGAACAAGCCTTCCCCTGCTCTTTGGTCTGGCTCCATTTCCAGTAGGTCCTTGCCGTTAAAGCTTACAGATCCACTGGTTACTTCGTAATCTTCTTTGCCGGCCAGTACCGAAGCCAGGGTACTTTTACCGGAGCCATTGGGGCCCATGATGGCATGTACCTCGCCCGGCTTTACCTCCAGACTAAACCCCTTGAGGATTTCCTTTCCTTCTATGGCTGCATGCAATTGATCTATTTTCAGCATTGGGTGTATAAATTTGTGAAAAGAGTTGTTAGATGATTAAAGTTTTAAATTAGCCAACACTACCTTCCAGGCTGATAGAGAGGAGCTTTTGTGCTTCAACAGCAAACTCCATAGGCAGTTGATTGAGCACCTCCCTGCAATAACCGTTGACGATGAGGCCTACGGCTTTTTCGGTGTCTATGCCACGCTGGTTGCAGTAGAAAATCTGGTCTTCACCAATTTTGGAGGTAGTGGCTTCATGTTCCACTTTGGCCGTGGGGTTACCCACTTCAATGTAGGGGAAGGTGTGTGCGCCGCATTGATTGCCAATGAGCATAGAGTCACATTGAGAGAAGTTGCGGGCATTTTCCGCTCCCTTCATCATTCGCACCAGGCCCCGGTAGGAGTTTTGGCTCTTTCCGGCCGATATACCCTTGGAAATGATGACACTGCGGGTATTTTTACCGATATGGATCATTTTGGTACCGGTATCGGCTTGCTGGCGGCCGTTGGTGACGGCCACGGAGTAAAATTCACCTTCGGAATTGTCGCCTTTTAAAATGACGCTGGGATATTTCCAGGTAATGGCTGAGCCGGTTTCCACCTGGGTCCAGGAAATCTTAGAGTTCCGGCCTTTACAAATGCCTCTTTTGGTGACGAAGTTATAAATCCCTCCCTTGCCCGTTTCGGGGTCGCCGGGGTACCAGTTCTGTACAGTAGAGTATTTGATTTCGGCATTGTCCATGGCTACCAGCTCTACCACCGCAGCATGCAGCTGGTTTTCGTCCCGCTGTGGAGCGGTACATCCTTCGGGATAGCTCACATAAGAGCCGGCCTCTGCCACAATGAGGGTGCGTTCAAACTGGCCCGTATTCTGCTCATTGATGCGGAAGTAGGTAGATAACTCCATGGGGCAGCGCACGCCTTCGGGTATATACACAAAGGAGCCGTCAGTAAAGACGGCCGCATTCAGGGCTGCATAGAAATTATCGGTGTGGGGTACTACCGTGCCCATGTACTTACGCACCAGCTCAGGATGCTCCTGCAAGGCTTCGCTGAAAGAGCAGAAGATGATGCCCTTTTCAGCCAGCTTTTCTTTGTAAGTAGTTTTAATGGATACACTGTCCACCACGGCATCTACGGCCACGCCGGCCAGCATTTTCTGCTCTTGCAGGGGAATCCCCAGTTTTTCAAACGTCTTCAGTAGCTCGGGATCTACTTCATCCAGGCTGTTGAGTTGGGGTTTTTGCTTGGGAGCAGCATAGTAGTGTATATCCTGAAAATCGATGGGAGGGTACTGAACGTGGGCCCAATTGGGCTCTTTCATTTTCTGCCAGTGCTTGAATGCGCGAAGACGATACTCCAGCATGAATTCGGGTTCCTGCTTCTTGGCAGAAATCATGCGGATGATGTCCTCATTGAGGCCTTTGGGCGCTTTGTCAGACTCTATGTCGGTAACAAATCCATACTTGTACTTTTGCCCTGTAACCTCCTGAATGATCTTTTCGTCCTCACTGATCGCTTCTAATAATTTCTCTTCAGCCATATTATGCTTATTTAGACTAATTCTAATTAAGTAACCGCAAATATAGGGTTATTGTTAGAACAATGGAATATTGGCTGCTTTTTTTTTAAAAAATGTGATCGATTGCCAAATAATCCTTCCCTCTTGGCGGGAGAATGTTTATTTTGCCTATGATTCAGCAAGCATTACTTTCGCTAAAAGCACTTCTGATGCATTTATACCTATATAAACCATGAGCTTTCAAGGAATTTCAGACGAACTCCACCAGCAGATTTACCAGCTCGTCAAGCAGGGCAAAAAGCTGCATGCCGTCAAATTGATTGTGGAATCCACGCCCAAAGGCCTGAAAGA
>RFHT01000529.1 GCA_003696835.1 Bacteroidota bacterium | reverse complement strand
TCAAAGCCATCGGCAAATTTCATTTTGGAAACCATGATCTTTTCGCCATAGATGAGCTTTCGCTTCATGGAGGGGGTTACCGCTTCTTCGGGCAGTTCTTCCCATTTGATTTTTTTGAGCATGATGCAGGGGGTTATGGGGGTAAATGCTCAAAGCTAAGGTTTTGTTGGCAAAAAAATAACAGGGGATTGCCCTTTCAGTGGCATCAACTACCACCAACCAAATCCCCTCCCTGCCAAAAAAGGAAGAGAGGGGAAACTAATTGAAAAAGAAAATGAAATTGCCGTTTATGAGTAGCTCTCAAAAGTGGGAGCTGTCTATGCTCACCGGCCGGTGAGCATGAGTTTTTGCAGGTGGCGGGCATCGTTCATCTCCCAGCTCAGGAAGTAGCTGCCGGCGCTGATATGGCCTGCAGGCTGCCAGTTGAGTTGCCATTTGCCTGCCCCTACCTGCCCCTCAAATACGCCTGCCACCTCTCTGCCGCTAAGGTCGTAGAGGCGTATCCGCAACTTGCCTGAGCTGTGCAGGTCGGCCGAAAGGGTAACCCCTTCGCTGGCGGGGTTGGGATAAGCCGGAAACACCCTGCCTACGGCAGAGAAGGGGGTAATGCCCACGCCTTCCACCACCACCAGCACCGAGTCTTTCTTTTCACAACCCGCATCGTTGAAGCCGGTAACGGTATAGAGCGTGGTGACCTCCGGACTGGCAATGGGGTTGGGGATATTGGGGTCGGAGAGGCCAGTGGGAGGCGACCAGTTGTAGTGATCGGCGCCAATGGCATTGAGCTGGGCACTGCCCCCCGACTGTATGGTGATAGAGCCAATGGGCAAGGCCAGGGTGGTGGGCTTGGGGGCACCGCTCACCAAAATGGTATCGCGCACCTCACAGCCTCCGGGGAAGGTTACCGTCAGGGTATAGGCATTGGTGCCCATGATGGTGAGGGTGGGGCTGGCCGTTAGTGGGCTATCGATGCCCGCAATGGGAAACCACACATAGGAGGCGTTGGGGTCGTCCACGCCGGCACTCAGCCGTACCTGGTCGTTGATGCAGCCCGAAATGTCCTCGCCGGCATTAACGGGAGGGGCATTCACCACGATGTACAGCCTTTTGCTGATCTGATCCACGCCCATAGGGTTATTGGCAATGAGGCTCACATCGTAAAAGCCCGTGGTATCAAAACGCACTTTGGGGTTTTTCTCGGTAGAAGTAACGCCATTGCCAAAATCCCACAGCCAGTCCACGGCTATGTTGAGCGACTGGTCGAAAAACTGCATGCGACCGTCGCAGGTAATGGTGTCGGAATAGGAAAACTGGGCAACGGGTGCATGTACAATTTCGGAACAGGCAATGGATTGTAGGAGTTCTTTTCTTCTGGGCGAATGTTCCATGACGGTGCGCATACGTGCCTTTTGGCAGAGGGTGAAAATATTCATGCAGGCATCATTGGAGTAATCCATGTAGTTTTCCACCATCACCTCGCCGCCACAAGAGAAAGTCCCCTTCTGGCATCCGTAGCTTGGGCCATCCTTGAGGGGGGTATCGTCGCAAAAGTCGTCAATGTCACAGCTGGTAGCGTTGTTGCTGGGTCCCCAGGTGTGGTAAAGTCCCAGCCAGTGGCCCGTTTCGTGGGTGGTGGTGCGGCCTTTGTTAAAGGGGGGACGCACATTGCCCTCCCGCCCAAAGTTGAGGTAGTTGATCACCACGCCGTCGGTGGTAGGGGTGCTGGAGCCTGCCAGGTCGGGCAGGGTGGACTGCACGGGGGTTTGGGCAAAACCCAGTATGCTGTTGGAAAGCGGCAGCACCCAGATGTTGTAGTAGCGGGTGGGGTCCCATATCGTGGCCGGTTTGATAAACTGGTTCACATAGCCAATGCTGTAGGGGCCTTCGTCCCAGCCCATTTCCTGCCGGTTGATGCGGTGCACGCCTTTTTCTTCCAGCAAGCGGCCATCTTGCCCCAGGTTGGCCAGGCAAAACTCTATTTCCACATCGGCTCCTACCGAGTCGGCATTAAAGCCGCTGGTGCCCTCTTTCCGGCGAAAGTCTTCGTTCAGCACGTCAATCTGAGAACTGATCTGCGCATACCGCAGGTTGGTACCAATGCCTACGGGCTCACCGTTGTGCACCACGTGTACAATCACAGGTATGGTTATCACTTCTCTGGAGGCGTGCAGGTCAGTATGTGCCATTTTCTCCTGAAGCCAGGCTTCAAAATCTTCTACGGTACCCAGCTCTGGGTGGGCTCTTCTGCGGGCTTCTTCCGCTTCTACAGTAGCACAGCGTATGGTGCCATCTTCCGGGTTAACAGGACTCTGAAATTCCTGAGACCGGGCTGTGCCCAGTATCAGCAAACACATCGTCAGAATAGATAAACGTTTCATGATAAAAAATTAGAATAATTGTATTTTCTGAAAAAACCGTCTGCCGTTCATTTTCCACGAAAGCAGATACACGCCTTTTGCGATAGAAGGGGGAACCTGCCAGTCCAATTGCCAGTTTCCGGGCAGAACGGCCCGCTGGTAGAGGCGGGCTACGCGCCTGCCGGTAAGGTCGATGAGGTCGAGCTGCAGCATGCCCGCCTGCCGCCACTGGGCGGCAAAGTGCATGCTGCTCTCAGCGGGGTTGGGGTAAGGTGGCTGCACCTGCCCCACTGCTTCCCATAGCTTGTCCCCTATAGCGGTGGGATCATTGACGGTGATGAGCACCTGGTCGGTTTTGCTGCATCCTGCATCGTTAAAACCAGTTACGGTATAGAGGGTGGTGGTATCGGGGGTGGCAATGGGGTTGGGGATATTGGGGTCGCTCAGGCCCGCTGCAGGCGACCACTGGTAGTGTTCGGCCCCAATGGCGTTGAGCTGTATGCTCTGCCCTTTGTCGATGGTGGGGTCGGAGGTGGGCAGGGCCAGGGTAGTGGGCTTGGGCGCGGCATCCACCACCAGGGTGTCTTTGAGTTCGCAGCCATTGTCGAGCTGAATGGTGAGGGTATAGGTACGGGTGGAGTTGGCCGTGAGCACGGGATTGAGAACGGAGGGGTCGCTCAGGCCGGTTTCGGGAAACCAGAAAAGGGTGCCGCCCTGGGCAGAGGTCTGGGCATTGAGCTGCACCTGGTCGCCCAGGCAGGTTTGGATGGGGTCGCCAGCCTCCAGGCTGCCACCGCTCACGGTAATTTGCACGGTTTTGGTAATTTCGGAAAAACCCAGCTCATTCCATACCGAAAGATTGATGGTGTACGTACCGGAAGAATCAAAATGGAAGACGGGGTTTCGCTGGTCGGAGGTGCTGCCGTCGCTGAAGGTCCAGAGCCAGTCGGTGGGCAGGTCAGTGGAGGCATCCATAAACTGCACGCGGCCGTCGCATACGACGGTGTCGCCGGTGCTAAAGTTGGCCACCGGAGGAGCCGTGGGCCGCTGGCACACCGTAGAAGAGAGCAGCTCCACCCTGCGGGGGGAGTTTTGCAGCACGGTGCGCATGCGGTCGGCCTGGCATCGGGTGAAGGTTTTGCGACAAGGCCCCAGGGTGCCCACCATGTAGTTGTCGATGGGGTCGTTGGAGCCGCAGGTGAAGCTGGGCGAACACCCCTGGTTGGTACCGCTCATGTTAGGGGTATCGTCACAGAAGTCGTCAGTGCTACAGCTGTTTTGTCCGCGGGGGTCATTGCCCGCATTGTAAGGCCCCGACACGTGCAGCAGGCCCAGCCAGTGGCCGATTTCGTGAGTGGCCGTGCGGCCAGTACTGCTTCCCTGCCGCCCAAAATTTGACATAGACACCACGAGCCCGTCTATGCCGGGAAAGCCATTGCCCAGGCCCTCCAGCCCCTCGGGAGCGGTGGGCAGGGTGGCAAAACCGGCCACGCCCGCCGGACTGATGGATTCCACCACCCAGATATTCATGTATTGGGTTTCGTCCCAGATGGTTTGAGTTTTAATGACGTTGGTAATGTAATTGGTGCTGAATGGGGCATCGCTGAAACCCGCATCATGGCGGTTGATGCGGTCGATGCCCGACTCGGGCAGCACCCGCCCGTCGGGCCCCACATAGGCCAGACAAAACTCAATTTCGGTATCCACCCCTACGGGGTTGTTGTTGTCGCCGGGGGTACCGGCCAGCTTGCGGTAGTCTTCTTCGAGCACCCGCATTTGCGACTCCACCCGCGAGGCGGCAATGTTAGCCCCAGTGCCCACCGGCTCGCCATTGTGTATGACGTGCACCACCACGGGTATGGTGAGCACCTGCCTGATGCCTGAACGCTCCGGGCTGTGTGCCATTTTTTCCTGCAGCCAGGTTTCAAATTGCGCGTTTGAAGGCCACTCCGGGTGCTGTTGCCGCAACTCCGCATCCAGCGAGGGCGTGATGCATTGGTGGGTTTCACCGGCAGCCTCCTGAGAAAAAACAGGCATCCAGGAGAACAGCATCCAGATGAAAACCGGAAAGTATTTATTCATATTCATGCTACATTAATAACGTAATGGGGGTCTCGAAAAAGACCGTACGACAGGGAAAAGCAGCTGGCTTCAATGGGGTTTAAATTGCAAGATACGAAATTTGTCACGAACGAAGTACTAAAAAATATGCGAATCCACTTTTTATGGGGGCTCCAAATCGGCAGTTAACACCCGGATCCTTTCTTTTGGGGCATTCAGCACCTTTGGCAGAAACAAAAGCAGCAATGGGCACCCCGGAAAATGGGAAATTCTTTTTTTACCTCCTCCTGCGGCTATCAGCGAAAAAATACCCGGTCGAGCAGCAACACCGAAAACAGGGTGAGCACAGCCGCTACGCCAATGGCGATCAACACCCGCCATTTGTCAAAGGGTTTTTCGCCCGCTGTTTTGCCATTGATGCCATTGACCACAAAGGGATAAGTTTTGCCATTATGCTTAAAAACGGCCAGCCACACGGGAAGCAACACATGGCGGAAAGCCAGTCCCTGCTTGCTGGCCGAAAGGGCAGGCAGCTCCGGAAAGTCAATGGGGATGTGCTTTTGAATCCCCTCATCAAAGGCGCGCTCCAGGCAAGAGCCCTCAATTTTTTTGTCCAATATACCATCTACTGTTTTGAGGCCACTTTCCAGGTCTTTTTGGTACAATTCACAGTCAAAAGCCTCCAGGTATTGTTCATTAAATGGAACGATTTTGCTCTTTAAATCCTTATAAAACTCTTCCTCTTCCATGTCAAAAACTTGCTGGAGGAGCTTTTCGGCTATGCCTTTGGAGGCCGGGATGAACACCTCCTCAAAGGTTTGCTCGTAATACACATTTTTGGGTACCCAGCGCAGCTCTTCATCTGTCCACTCTTCCTGCTCTTCGGTGGGTTTGTAGCCGGCAAAAATGTACCAGGTAGCCCGGGCCGCCACTTTGTGCCCCCAGTAGGGGACGTACACCCCGCGTACATGCTCGGGCTGCAGCACCTCATAGATGGCAGGTGGAAACAAGAGGTCTCTCCCAATGTATTTTTTGAGCAGCTCCAGGGCACGTTTTTGGGGAATGTTGAAGGGTACAATACCAGCAGGCCTGACCACCGTAGAGTGGATGTCCTCCTCACTGCCTTCTTCGGACAGGCAAAAGGGACAGTGAAACTGCTGCACCGTTTCGTCCACACTGATGACTGACTTGCATGTGGCACAGCGGAAGTCCTTGCCAGCTCGTTCTAGCCCCATTTCGAGGCGCTTCCAGAACACATGCCCACTCAGGGGCTGCTCCGCCACCCGGAACGCATTGTCGGGCAGGGCCATGTCAAAGCCACAATTTGTACAGGTTAATTTCTTCTTCCCCTCGTTGTAACCCAGGGTTTCGGCTCCACAGCTGGGACAGGTTGCACCTATATATTCTTTCCCCATGTGTCAAAATTGGTTGATGAGACCAATGTGAATTTTTCCACGCCCGGCCCGTACATCATTGCGGCCCAGGCTGCCCAGCGCATAGCTGATCGAAATAATGCCTGCGCGGGTACCGTATCGCATGCCCAGCCCGAAGGAGCGGGGGCGGAGATGCTCCTGCGAAACGGAATTTTGAAGGTAAGCATAATCACCAAAAATAAAAATATAAGAGTCTCTTTCGAGCATAAAGCGGTATTCAGCAGAAAAAAAAGTGTAGAGGTTGGTAAAAAACTGGTTCTCATTAAAGCCCCTGATGCTTCTGGCGCCACCCACTTGCAGCAGGTCATTGGTGAAATACTGCTCCTGCCTGAGCCAGTAGCTGTGGTTGGCCAGGTGCAAAATGTGGCGCCCGGCCAGCGGCTGATACCATTTGACGCTCAACTCCAGTTCCTGCACGGCTTGCTCTTTCAGCAGGGCTGCCTCCAGGCTGTCGGCAAAAGGAGGTGCCAGCAGCTTACGCGTACCGGTGCCGGCATACAGGCTGGCCTCCAGGCCTTTGGTGGGAGTGAGGCGGTAATCGAGCTGCTGGTAGCTCAGGCCGCCGCCCAGCATATTGAGCCTGCCTCCCAGCTGGTCCACCAGGTCCAGGGTATCGGCCTGGCTGCTGAGGCGCCTGAGCAGGGAAGCCCGTTTGTTTCGCACATAAAAACTGGCCGACAAGGTAGCCGAAAAATCGTAAGCCGCAGCAAACTGCCAGTAGCGGTTGAGGAAGTCTTCTTCCTGCTTGTGCAAAAACAGTTTGCTCTCTACCCGCAGGGGCGTACCCAGCAGGTAGGGCAGCATCAGGCGCACATCCAGCCGCTGGGAGCTGCTGGTAAATTTATCGTATTTGAGCTGCACCAGCTCCCCGTAGCGCAGGGGGCTCACCAGCACGATGTCGGCCGAGCCGGTAAACTGCAGCCTGCGCGACTGCGAGCTGGCGTCGGCAGGCAGTATGCCCAGCAGCACGTCGAATTTGCCTGCCTGCCTGCGCCGCAGGCGCAGCTGCAGCTCGGCCCGGTCCTGGCTGGGAAACTCCACCTCGGGCGCTTCCACCTGCTGGTAGTAAATGGAGTTGTTCAGCAGGCGGGGCAGTTGCTCGATGGCCGACTGGGCATAAATGCTGCCCGGCCGCAGACGCATGAGGGCATATACAAAGGCATCTTTTTCGCGATGGTTGCCGCTGATGTGGATGCTGTCGATGCGCACCAGCGGGCCTGCATCAAAGCGGTAACGTACCCGCACCAGCAGGCTATGGGGCCCGGCGGGCTGGTAGTCGATACGGGGGTCGTAAAAGGCCGCGAAAGGATGGCCTGCATCCTCAAACAACTGCAAACAGCGGCCCAGACGCGCTTCCAGTTCGCGCCAGCTGAAAGGGGCACGCTTTTTTTCGAGCTTGTCCAGCCCCACCCGGGCTTTGTAGGCCGGAGCCAAACCCTCCAGCTCAATCTGTTCCAGCAGGTACTGCGGCCCCAGGTGCATATACAGTTGCCAGCCATTGGGCTGGGTGTGCATGCTGTCGAGGCTGGCCTCCAGCCAGCCGTTTTGGTACAGCCAGGACTCAAAGGCTTTGGCGCGCTGCCACAGCCCGGCCGAGTCTTTGGCCGTGCGCACTTCCCGCAGCAGCTTCTGTTGCAGGCGGGGCTGGTCCATGCCCACTACTTCCACCTGCTGCTGAGCATGGCCGGGTAGCAGGGCCAGCAGTAGGCTCAAGGCAAGCAGTGTGCGAAGCAACAGGTAGCTCATGGACGTTCAGGTTTATTAAACGGTTCTTTGTAGCAACGATAAAAGCAGGAAAAATGATGGGGATAGGGGGGAAATTGTACCAATATGGGGCGCATGCTGCTGGCGCGCCTGCCTTTTTAGGCATACCCCCAAAATTCTTGCTATATTTATCCAGCTCAACTGCATCGGCCAATTGCTCCTTTTTTCCCGACCAGGGGGCCGGTTTTGCCCGCTCCTACATCAACCCATTTATATGAAAAACTCCTTTGCCTCTCTATCCTGGTATCTGGCTCTGGCCTGCAGTTGCGCGCTGTACCTGGCTTCCTGCAAAAAACCTGCCCCACAGGGAGCCGGTGCCGACTGGGCTTTTTACCTGGGCGACCCTGCCAGCAGCCAGTACTCCCGCCTCAAACAAATCAACCGCCGCAACGTGCACAAGCTGCAGCTGGCCTGGACCTTCGACACGGGCGACAGCGCCATGTATCAGACCAACAACCTCATCATAGACGGCATGCTATATACGGCCAGCCCCCACAGCCGGGTGTTTGCCCTGGATGCCGCTACGGGGGAACAGCGCTGGATGTTTGATCCCTCCAGTGTGCACGACTCTATCAGCGACTACGACCAGCGGGGCCTCATGTATTGGAAAGGGGGCGAAAATGGGCGCATTTTTACCATGAAAGGCCCCTACCTTTACGCCCTGCATGCCCTCAGCGGGGAGTTGGTTAGCAGCTTTGGCCAGGGCGGCTTCATCCATCTGGGCGAAGGCCTGGACGTGGAAGGTACTCCTGCGGTTTATCTCAATACCCCCGGACACATTTACCACGACATGATCATCATTGGCACCAACGTGCCGGAGGATGTGCCCGGGGCCATACGGGCCTTTGATGTGCGCACAGGCGAGCGAAAGTGGATTTTTCACAGCCTGCCACGGCCGGGTGAGCCGGGGGCCGAAACCTGGCCCGAGGGCTACCTGGCGCGCACCGGCGGTGCCTCCGACTGGTCGGGTATCAGTATAGATACCCTGCGGGGCATTGTATATGCTTCTACCGAAACGGCAGGCCCCGACTTTTACGGCGGCTGGCGCTACGGCCAGAACCTGTACGCCAACAGTCTCATTGCCCTGGATGCCAACACCGGCGAGCGCCTCTGGCACCAGCAACTGGTGCACCACGACCTGTGGGACCTGGACCTGCCTGCCCCGCCCAACCTGCTCACGGTCATGCACCAGGGCAAAAAAGTGGATGTGGTGGCTCAAGGCACCAAAATGGGGCTGCTCTTTGTGTTTGACCGGCTTACGGGCCAGCCCCTCTGGCCCATAGAAGAGCGCCCCACGCCCAAATCCCGCATTGAAGGCCTGCGCACCTGGCCCACCCAACCCTTTCCCACCCAGCCCCCGCCCCTGATGCGGCAGCGCTACACCCCCGATGATTTTTCTCCCATTTCCCCTGCTGCCAATCAGCTTACGCGCGATGTGTATGAACGCTCGGGAAATGAAGGGGCTTACCCGCCTCCCAGCCTGGAGCAGCTCATCATGTTTCCCGGATACGATGGCGGCATGGAATGGGGCGGTGCTGCGGCCGACCCCCAGGGCATGCTGTACGTGAATGTGAATGAGATTCCCTGGTTTTATCAGCTGGTGCCCACCCGCCAGCCCGATGGCAGCCCCCTGCCTGATGGAGAGCTGCTCTACCGCGTGCACTGCGCCGCCTGCCACGGCCTGGAGCGCCAGGGAGACCCCGCAGGGGGCTTTCCCTCCCTGGATGATGTAAAAGGCCGCCTGCCCGAGCAGGTGGTGATGCAGCTTATGCGCAACGGAGGCGGGCGCATGCCCGCCTTTGAGCGCTTGTCGGAAGCCCAGAAACAGGCCATCACGGATTTTCTTTTTGGCAGAAAAACAGCTGCGAGCAAAAAACTACAGCAGGCCGGCATTCCCCCCTACGTGTTCCGGGGCTTTCAGCGCTTTTTCGACCAGGAGGGCTATCCCGCCATCAAGCCGCCCTGGGGCACCCTCAATGCGGTGGACCTCAACACGGGCACCATCAAATGGAAGGTGCCCCTGGGCGAATACGAGGCCCTTACCGAAAGGGGCATAGCGGCTACGGGCACCGAAAACTACGGCGGGCCGGTGGTTACGGCCGGTGGACTGTTGTTTATAGGTGCTACCGCCGATGCCAAATTCCGGGCTTTTGACAGCCAGACGGGTGAGCTCCTCTGGCAGCACGAGCTGCCCTTCGACGGCAATGCCACGCCCAGTACCTACCTGGCCAATGGGCGGCAGTACGTGGTCATTTCCTGCGGAAATGCCAAAAAGAAAGCCGTACATGGGGGTATGCTGGTGGCCTTTGCGTTGCCATAGGGGCACCAGCCTCTTAGCGATACTCCAGCTCTACGTCTTCGGTGAGGGGATGGGCCTGGCAGGTGAGCACATATCCCTGCTGAATTTCCTCTTCGCTCAGGCCTTCGGTTTCGTCCATGCTTACCACGCCCTGCAGCAGCATGGCACGGCAGGTGGTACAAATGCCGGACTGGCAGGCGTAGGGCGGGTCCAGCTTGGCGTCTATGGCCACATCCAGTATGCTTTTTTCGGGCGATACTTCCAGGGTGTGGGTGGCCCCTTCGAGGCATAGCCGCACCTTGCGGGTGGTCAGCTCGTAGGTGTGCTCGCCATCGGAGATGGCGGTGCTGGCCGCCGCCGCCGCTTCGGCGGCGGCCAGCTCTTCGTCGGTGGGCAGGGGCGCGCTGTAATGCTCCTGGTGCACAAAGGAAGGGTGTATGGCATGCTGCTCAAAAGCGGCCCGTGCAGCCTGCATCAGCCCTTCGGGCCCGCAGAGGTAGTACTGCTTGGGGTAGGTATCCTCCATGAACAGCTCCAGAATCAGCTGGTAAATGCGTTCCTGGTCCAGGCGACCACGGGGGCCCTGCCAGTCGGCTCCGGGCCGGGTGAGGGTGTGATACACCACCAGCCGCTCCGGGTAGCGGGCCGCCAGCGCTTCCAATTGCCGACAGAAAATAATGCTGGCCTCATCGCGGTTGCAGTACCAAAGGGTAAGCTTGCTCTGCGGCTCCACAGCCAGCACAGTTTTGATGATGGACATCAGGGGCGTGATGCCACTGCCCCCTCCAATAAGCACGTAATGCTGCGAGTTTTCGGGCCGGGGCACAAAGCCGAAGTTGCCCATAGGCGGCATCACCTCTATCTCTTCTCCTGCCTGCACATGATCGCGCAGGTAGTTGGAAACCACCCCGCCCGGCACGCGCTTGATGGTAACGCGCAAGTCCGAATCGGTAACGGGCGAGCTGCTGAGCGAAAATGCCCGCCGGTATTCTTTCCC
>RFHT01000067.1 GCA_003696835.1 Bacteroidota bacterium | reverse complement strand
CTGTCTCAGAAAAATTAGTAAGAGGCTTCTGGCTTCTGTAAACACGGAAATACTATGCTTATTAGAAAAATGCCTCAGGCTATCCCGAACTCACGTTAATATAGTAAGCTATAGCACTTGACTTTGTGCAACTATAGTTGTACAATTGTCGTATGCAAGAATATGTTGCCTATAAGGGGCGAGTGTTTCAAATTGAGTGGTACTTTGCTGAAAACGGTAAAAGTCAACCTCTTGAGTATGCTGAAGGACTTTCACAAAAAGACCGGGTAAAACTGGCAACTCTTTTGCGCCTGATGGGAGATATAGGCAAAATACGAGGGCAGGACAAGTTTCGAAACGAGGGAGATCAAATATACGCTTTCAAACCACAGCCCCATCGTTTCCTATGCTTTTTTATGAAAGGAAAAAAAATAATCATCACTAATGCTTTTCACAAAAAGCAGCAAAAAATCCCAAAATCAGAAAAAGAACGCGCCATACGTGCCAGAAATGACTACCTGAAGCGCGTTGATGAACATACTTATTATGAGTAAAAAAAAACATGAACCCTTGAGTACCCTCGAACGCTGGCAGCAAAACCTGGAATTCCAAAGGGAGGCCGATAAAACTTACCGTGAATTGGTTTTATCGGAGCTGCTCCTGGCCCTTATGGAGGAAGATGAAAAGTCTGTGCGTGAGCTCGCTAAAGAAGCGGGTCTTTCACCCACAACCATCCAGAAGGCACGTTCGGGCAAGTCCAAAGACATGGGCATTAAAAACTTTCTGAATGTGATAGAGGCCTGTGGATACAGTCTGGTCTTGGAAAAAAATGGCAAACGCATTCCCCTCAGGCCCCTACTCAAATGAGCCGTTTTAATGGCTCACCTCCAGCCTGCCCGGTAGCAGGGCTGCTTCTTCCCCGGCGGGCAGGTAGCCACGCGCCCGTGCAAAAAGCTCCAGCACCTCGCGCGAGCTCAGCATGGGGGTATAGCCATATTCCTGCTTGAGTTTTTGGTTGGCCAGTACCGGACGGTACTGCAAAAACTTCACTATTTCCCCTCCGTAGCGCGATTTTTTCAGCGCCTTGAGCAGACCGTACAGCATGCGCAAAAACCAGGCGGGCAAGATGAGGCATCGCTTGCCCATGATCCGTGCCACCTCCCGTATGCTCAGGGCGCCGTCGCCGGCGGCGTTGAACACGCCCGTGGCGGGAGAATCTATGGCTTTACACAGACAGTTCACCATGTCCTCATCCCATATAAACACAAAGGGGCTGTCGTTTCCCGGCAGGCGCGGCAGCAGGGGCCGGTCCAGCATGGCCGTAATCTGGTTGCGCACGCTTTTGCCCAAAATGGTGCTTACGCGAAACACCACCTGCTCCAGCTCGGGGTGGATTTGGCGGTAGCGCTGCAGCATTTCCTCTACCAGCCGCTTGTGGTGGGCATAGGCAAACTCCTCATTGCCCCGCAGGGGCGCATCCTCATACAGCCAGCTGGGGTTGTCGCGGTGGTAGCCATAGGCAGCGCCACTGGAGGTGACCACCAGGCGCTTTACGCCCTTGCGCACACAAGCCTCCAGCAGGTTGCGCGTACCCAGCACATCTACCGAATACTCCAGCTGCCGGTTGCTGTACCTGCCCGGGTTCACAATGGCTGCCAGGTGAATGACCGTGCCAATATCGTAGCCCTCCAGCACCTCGTCCAGGTGGGGTGCCCGCACGTCCTCTATGAGGTATTCAATGCCCGGCAATTGCTCCTTCAGGGGCACCGGCCGCACATCCATGGCCACCACCCTCCAGGAGCCGTCTGCGGCAGCTGTCAGCTGCCGGCTCAGCTTTTTTACCAACTGGCTTCCCAGGTATCCGCTCGCGCCGGTAATCAGTACGTGTCGTCTGTTCATTTTGGGTTTGTTTTTATGTTAATTAATTGATATTCAAATATTTATTTACCAATGGCGTATAAACATCCAGGCCTTTGGGGGGCAGCATATTTTTGTGTTTGCGCAAAGCCTTGAGGTAGGTGTCCTTGTGTACGTAGTACGACATGCGGTGCAGCTTCAGGTAGCGGTAGCCCCCGCTGGTGTCGGGGGGCGGGCCCGCCTTGCGCGCAATAAAGCTGGCCGCCTGGGGGGTTTGGTTGTGGTGGTGCAAAATAAAATGTGCAATGAGCTCGGCCTGCTCGTAGCGGCCGTTCCAGCCCAGGCCGGTGGCCTCCACCATGCCCATCACGAAGAGGTTGTTGTAAGTGGGGTGAAATATGTTGAGGTAAAGCTCTGGGGCAGATTCCTTCCAGTTGAGGTAGGCCTTATCGATAAAGGGATAGTGCAGGCGGTAGCCCGTGGCCAGCAGCACCAGGTCAAAGGCTGCTGCCCGCCCGTCTTTGAAGCGCACCAGCTTGCCGTCAAACGCCTGTATGTCGGGCCATACGCTGATGTCGCCGTGGCCGAGGTGGTGCAGGATGAGGCTGTTTACGATGGGGTGCGACTCGTACAGCCGGTGGTCGGGGGCAGGAAAGCCCAGCTTCTGGGGGTTGGGCACAAAGAGGCTGAGCAGCCACTTGTCCAGGCGTTGTTTGAGCCAGCGTGGCAGGCTGAGTTTGCCCCCCACGGTGTCGGCTGGCCGGCCAAAAACGTACTTGGGCACAAAGTGGTATCCCCGGCGCACGCTCATGCCCACCGAGCGTGCCCGATGTACCGCATCTATGGCAATGTCGCAGCCGCTGTTACCCGCTCCCACAATGAGCACCCGCTTGCCCTCAAAAATATCGGGCCGCTTGTAGTGGCATGCATGCAGCAACTCGCCTTCAAACTCGCCCGGAAAATCGGGGATATTGGGCTCGGAAAGGGTGCCGTTGGCAATGATGACGCCCCGGTAGAGCAGGGCCTGGCCAGCGCACAGGCGCAGCTGCCAGAAATCGCCCTGGGGCTCAATGCGCTCCACCGGCGTATGAAAATAAATATGGCGGTAGAGGTCGTTGGCGCGGGCGTAGTCCTGAAAATAAGCGTGCAGCTCGGCATAATGCGGAAAATCAGATACCTCCTCCCGCATGGGAAAATGGCTGAATTCCGTCATTTTTTTGGAGGAAATGAGGTGAGCCGACTCATAGACCGTGCTGCGGGGGTTGTGGATATTCCACAGGCCTCCTACGTCCCCTGCAGCCTCGAATATATCGAAGGGAATGCCGTACACAGCCAGGCAGCGGCCTGCCGCCAGGCCCGAAGGCCCCGCACCAATGATGGCGTATTTCTCTTGGGTATGAGCAAACGGTCGCTGGCGCTGCTCCCGTGCGGGAGCAGCCTGTAAGGCTTTTACCTCAGGCATAGTTAAATCCGGTTATTTGATGGCTTGTCTCATCGAATAACCAAAGCTAAGCCCTTATCTGTTGCCCGCAATTGACATAAGTCAAGAAATAGAGAAAGGTAAGATTCAGGGGTATTTTATACGCATTGTACCGGCATACTACCGTTCATTTAGAAACTCATTAAGCGGTGTACCTTTCAGCATGCTACCGATATGTGCCCCTAACGGAGTCATGGGCGGCATGGCCCCCTTAGGGGCCTAAATATGGGTAGCACCAGCCAAGTATTTCGTGCCTCACCGAAACCTGCTACGGTTGGGCAAATTCCTTGTTGCTGTGCTGGAGCCCGGCAAGTTAGCCCCGCGGCTTTAGCCCGGGGCCGGGCAAAGGAGCCTGCCCGCTGAGAGCGATTGTTGCATCATACACCTTCATAAACATCTTTTAGATGTCACCTTGAGGTTGGGCTGCGTGCTGGCTTGGTGCGCCGAAAGG
>RFHT01000528.1 GCA_003696835.1 Bacteroidota bacterium | reverse complement strand
TGAAGGTTCGCAGGCGGCTGCGCCGCCTGCCCGAAAAAGCTCCCCTCATTTTCAAGGAGGGGCTGGGGGTGGTTAATACAAACCATTGAAAATGAGCAATTTACAACAATTGTTTTTTTCACCCTGAGGGCGCTGAATAGTTACTAATATTCAACATAACCCTTGGAAATTGCGGCCTTGGAGTGCATCCCGTTACGCTTCGCTATCGGGAGGGGGAGGATGGGCTGCGTGCCAGGCGAACTGCATCCAGCAGTTTTATTCCGCTGCGCGCCAGGCAATGAGCGAGGGGATGGGCTTGGAGCCATCACCTCGCAAGCAGTCCGAAAGGCCCCGGGCTGATCGGCCTCAAAAAATATCCTGAACAGAGGATGGCATAGTATGCGCAAAATAAAACTGCTCTTTGCAAAGGTTTGTGCCCAAAAAACACCCGGGCCGACAAGTGCACCCCTGAGAAAAACATTGCTGATTTTCAGCATGTTTCACCCCACACTGCAGGGGCTCCTTCAGCCCAAAATGGCTCCTTTGCGCGGTTCTTATCACAAGAAGCAGAAAAAAGTATGAATATTTAGTAAAACTTTTGTAATTTAATGCTGGCATTTTGCCCGGTTTTTTATTTAGTTGGAGAAAAACTATTGTCCCGGGAAATTCGTTTATCTTTAAAACTACTAATTGCAAATTGGGCCCATGACGCTGGTTAACTTACTTTTGAATTTCAGTCTGCTTTTATCACTTTTGCTGGCACCAAGCCTGGTGCTTCTGGCATATTGGTACAGGAAGCAACTCAACCAGACGCTCATGGTGTGGAAAAAGCCCGAAATGGTGATCGTCACCATCTCCTTTTCCATCATTTCCCTCATCTTATTTATTGTAGGGGTTTCCTGCTTTTTTACACATTGGGGCTACCTGGACTCCAGGCAAATTGAGCACATAGGCGGCGGGCAGTTTGAACGCCTGGGCTGGATATGCATGCTGCTGCTGGCAGCCAGTGTCATGGTGTATATGGCCGTGCGCATGCTGCTGGTACAAATTGTTACCCACCGTGGCATAGTGGTCAACAGCCGGCTCTTCCGCATACCCGACTACCGGCACGTAATCGAATGGCATGAAATATCAGATTATTACCTGGTGTCGGATTATCCCAACGTCATTTTCACCCTCATTGTTCAGAAAGAGGCCCTCCGCTTTAGCCGCATCACCGTATGTGTGCCCGTATTTGTGAGGGATGAGTTTGAATCTATATTGGAAACGAAAATGTTCAGCGACAGTGCCATAGAAGCGCGCTCGCAAATCAGTAAGCATAGATTTTCTGAAAAATAACAATAATCAATTAACTGCTTGGTATTAACGTAACAGAACGACAAGGGATGGATCAATCTCCCTTTAAAAAAGGCTTTCCCTGGCTTTCGGCCGGGGTGCTCTTGTTTTTTGTTGCTTTTGTATTATACCTTTACGACGACAGCCGCACCGACCTCGATATACTTCAGGAAATTCAAACCAGCCTGCAGGAAGACTTCGACGCCTGCCTGCGATACTATAACCTCGATTCTGTGGCCCGCACCCAGGTGCCCCAGCCTGCCTGCGTAGCTTGTGAGCTCACCTACGATGAGCTGGGCAAGCTCGTGCAGTGGAACCAGAATGAATACCTGCCCACCCAAAACCGCATCAACAGGCTCAGGTTTAAGGACGAGCCTTTACTCGAATACGAAAACCGCGTTTACTACCAGGTAAGAGTCAGAAATGGCCCCAATATACACGTCACCCTCATTCCCCTGCACATCACCTACAGCATCAATAATGAGTTTCTCATTCCCTTTGTGTTTTTGGGCAGGTGGCAGCAGGAAGTGAAAAATCCCCGCAGCAGTTCTTCCTTTTTGGGTATCGAAGACCTCCGGGCCATGCGGGTATATACCCATTTTACCCCCAACAATACCAACCTGATCGAAATCACCGACCATGCGGGCAAGCACGTCTTTTCTATCGGCAATATGCCCACCAAGGTGTTTCGCTTTCGCATAAGGGCAGCCGTTGTGCTGTTTTTTATTCTGGGTTTTTTGGCCATTTGCATCTACCTGCGCATCTATGCCCTTCACCACTGGAGCCTGCGGTACTACATCAACCTGGGGCTGCTACTGGGCGTGCTCCTCTTTCGCATGGCGCTTTGGTACACCAACCTCCCGGCCGAATACATCGATATTGAGCTGTTTTCGCCCAATATACTGGCCTTTCAGGAGTTTATAGCCCCTTCCCTGGGCGAACTCACCATCAATATCATCACCCTGGCGGTGATTGTGGGCATTTTATACACCCATTTCTTTCGCTTGCTTAATCTGGCCTACCGCAAAATCATCAACGGTCGTATATGGGCATGGCCCATGGCCATTTTTTCTATTGTGGCCAGCAGCCTGCTGCTGTGGTTGTTTGTCAATTTTTTCAGAGATATTACGGTCAATTCGCAGGTCGATATTGCCTTTTCCAACCTATTCAAAGCCAGTATTTACTCCTTCATCATCTTGCTGGATGTGGGCATACTACTGCTCTCCATTGTGCTCATTATCATTTCACTGCTGAAATTCAATGTCCTCTTTGGCCAGCGCGAACGATACGGCACCCTTTTTACCGCAGTGCACCTCATCAGCCTGCTGGGCATCAACCTCTTTTTGCACAAGGACGGCAACTGGCAGTTGGCGCTCATCGTCTCGGTATGCCTCGGCCTGCTGTTTTATGCCATATACCGCTTGCCCTTCAGGCCCATCCTCCATTATGGGGTAGTCAATTATTTTTTGCTGCTGCTGTCTTTTTCCATACTGGTTACCTACTGCGTGGTGGTGGGCATGGACCAAAGCAACCAGGCCAAGGTAGAACGCATTGCCAACAGCATTTTGGGTAGCCAACAAAGCAACACGGTCTTTACCTACGAAACCGTGATATCCAATATGGAGAGCGACCAAAAGCTCATTACCCTCAAGTACCACGAGCTCAAAGGCTCTAACGCCTTCAGCCAGTACAGCGACTGGCTGAAAGACCATTACTTTGCCCCCAAGTTCACCCAGTTTGATGTATGGCTTTACGTCTATGACACCCAAAATAACCGCCTCGACCGCAACAAATCCCGCCCGCCTACCATAGACCCCAACTCCGGCATCTCCATACAAGACCGGGCCGAGGTGGTCAATGAAGAAGGTACCCTCTACCAAATGCCCAACAATCAAAACCGCTACCTGGATTTGTACATCGGCACCTTTGAGCAGGTGTTTGATGGCGATACCCTGCGGTTTTTGCTCGAGCTGGCGCCAACGCGCCTGGAAACCGAAGGCCTCTACCCTTCGCTTTCTCTCGACCAGGTGCTCTACGAAGACATCAAGCTCATCAACTCCTTCGACCACGCCGTTTACCGCGAAGGGATTCTCTATAGCTCGGGGGGAGAAACTGCCTTTCCCCTTTATCTGGATAACTATGAGGCTTTTCAGGTGCGAACTACCCGCGAAGGGGTAGATGAAAACGGTAAGTCTTACATAGAGTTTATTGAGCCCATTGACAATAAGCGCGTGGTGATCGTGCGCTACCGGCCGCAGGACTTTTTCCAGATCGTGACCACCTTTTCGTTTATTTTTTACTTCTTTTCTGCGGCAAGTTTGCTGCTGGTGGTGCTACCGCTGCTGGCCATTCGCACCCTCAAATCGCAGAGTGCCCCCTTCAATGTGCCCCTGAGAGCCAAAATCAGGCTGGGTCTGATTGGCATCAGCATACTGCCGATGTTTGTCATCATTGCCTTTCTGTCTCCCTTTATTTCCAACCGCTACGAAGCCGAGGCCAAACGGGAGCTGAGCAATGAAGCCAAGCGCATCAAAAATGCGCTGGAAAGCGACTACCTCCTCATGCGCAACGACGCCCTGCGCAGGCTCACTCCCGTGCGCGAGTTTGAAGAAAGGGTGCGCAACCTGGCCAATGTGGTGCGCAATGACGTCAACGTATTTGACGAAGACGGCCGCAGAATTGCCTCCACTCAGCCGGTCATTTACGAAAGCGGCCTCAGCTCCGACCTCATGAACGCCACCGCGCTCAACCTGCTCAAAGATGGCCAGCGCTCCGAGCTCGTCATCAATGAACGCGTGGGCAGGATGGATTACCTTTCGGGTTACCACCCCATAGTGGGCGCCGGCTCCCGGCCCATTGGCTACGTCAATATCCCCTATCTGGCCCGTCAGGACCAGCTGAATGAGCAGGTGCTAGACTTTCTCGCATACCTCAGCAATATCTACCTGCTGGTGTTTCTCGTGATCAACTTTGTGGCCATCCTCATGTCCAACACCATCACCCAGCCGCTTTCGCTCATACAGCAGCGCCTCTCGGCCACCAGCCTGGGCCATACCAACAAGCCCATTAAGTACGAATCCAAAGACGAAATAGGCGCCATCGTAACGGCCTATAACCAAATGCTGGAAAAGCTCGAAGACAGCGAACGCAAGCTCACCCAAAGCCAGCGCGAGCTGGCATGGCGCCAGATGGCCCGGCAGGTGGCACACGAAATCAAAAACCCCCTCACCCCCATGCGCCTGAGCATACAGCACCTCGAGCGGGCATGGAAAAGCCAGTCGTCCAACCTCGAAAAGATGTTCCCCAGGGTGATGAAAACCCTCATGGTTCAGATCGACTCCCTGGTGCGCATCGCCAACTCCTTCCACGAGTTTGCCAAAATGCCCGACCCGGTGAAGGACCGCTTCCTGCTCAACGATGTGCTGCTCGAAGTGGTGGACCTCTACGCCCAGTCGGAGGAGGCCACCTGGCTCATAGATGTGCCGCAGGAAAAGTTCTATGTCTATAGCGACCGCGACCAGCTCTCCCGCTGTTTTAACAACATCATCAAAAACGGGCTGCAGGCCATAGACGAAAATGGCACCATCCACATTGCCATGCGCATAGAAAACCGCCGCGCCATCATCGACATCAAGGACAACGGCAAAGGCATGAGCGAAGAGGTGCAAAAGAAGGTGTTTGAACCCAACTTTTCTACCAAAACCTCCGGTATGGGGCTCGGCCTGGCCATTGTGCGCCGCATCATCGAAAGCTCCGGCGGCAGCATTACCTTCAAGAGCAAGCTCAATGAAGGCACCACCTTTACCATTGTGCTGCC
>RFHT01000527.1 GCA_003696835.1 Bacteroidota bacterium | reverse complement strand
GGCATAGAGCTGGATTTTGAGGGCAACATCCTTGTAGCTGATGAATGGAACCACCTCATACGCAAGGTGAGCCCTCTGGGCGTAGTGAGCACGCTGGCCGGCAACGGCCAGCTGGGTAGCATAGACGGCCCGGCGCTGGAGGCCGAGTTTAATTATCCCTGGGATGTGGTGGCCGACTCTGCCGGAACCATCTATGTGATGGATGGATACAATTACACCATGCGCAAAATCCAGAACGGACAGGTAGAAACCTGGGTGGGAGAAGCCGGCGTGGACGGAGCCAAAGACGGGGTGGGCATTCAGGCTTCTTTCAGCGGGGCCACCAGCTTGTGTATGAACCACCAAACTTGTGAAATATACGTAGGAGATGCCTTCAATAACCTTATCCGCAAGGTGGAAAAAGCCGGGCGCATCAACATTGCGGCCGATTTCAGCCTGCCCGGCGATACCCTTTGCATAGGGCATCAGGATATTTTTCGCGCCAGCCCGGAAATTTATCCGGTTTACCAGTTGTATATCAATGGCAACCCGGTGGCCACTTCCTCTACTCCCGAAATTCCCTATACCTTTGAGCAGAGTGGCAGCTACGAGCTGCGGTTTGCCGGCATTGACAGCAGCGGTGCCGAAGTGCTTTCTCAAAGCTTGAGGCTATATGTGGTGGAACGGCCCCTGGCTGGGTTTACCTACCAAATTGTATCTGTGGATGCACAGGGAATGCGCGTACAATTTGAAGCCACCAGCCAGGCGGCAAGCTACCACTGGGATTTTGGCGACCCGGCTTCGGGCGCCCAAAACACTTCCTCCCTCCCCAATCCCGAACACCTCTACCAGCAAACCGGCACCTACAGTGTACAACTGAGGGTACAAAACAGCCGAATGTGCAGCGACAGCCTGCTGAAGAGCGATGTGATTCAATACCAGGACCTGCT
Source organism: Bacteroidota bacterium (assembly GCA_003696835.1). Taxonomy (GTDB): domain Bacteria; phylum Bacteroidota; class Bacteroidia; order J057; family J057; genus J057. Next base: position 2,963 of record RFHT01000527.1, on the reverse strand, counting down.
GCTCCACTCGGCAGAGGTGACTCCGGGAGACAGCATCTGCCAGGGCAGTGCCCTCCGCTTTGAGGCCGGTCCTGCGCGTTTTGTGCAATACGAATTTTACCTCAATGAGCAGTTGGTGGCCCAAAGCGACAGCCCGGCTGTATCCTTTACCTTTGAACAAAGCGGGCCGGTGCAGCTCAGGGCTGTGGGCATCAACGCCCGGAATGAACGCACCCTTTCCCAGCAGTTTGGGTTATTTGTGGTGCCCAAGCCCAAAGCGGATTTCAGCTTTAGCTCCCGCAGCACCTCCCGGGGCCTGGAGGTGCAGTTCGTAAATGAAAGCACAGGAGCTACCCATTATGAATGGAATTTTGGAGACCCCGCAAGTGGCCCCGCCAACACTTCTGAGGCAGAAGCCCCCCTGCACCTCTACCAGCAAGCCGGCACGTATGATGTCACCCTCATGGCATCACACTTAGCGCACTGCACCGATACCCTGTTCAGAAAGGGAGCGATCATTTATCAACCCCAAAATCAAGACATATTCATTCCTTCGGCTTTCAGCCCAAACGGCGATGGGCTCAACGACCTCTTCTATGTAAGAGGCCAGGACATTCAGCAATTAACCCTGGAGATTTACAACGAGTGGGGAGAACTCATTCAACGCATAACCGATCCCGGCAAGGGATGGGACGGCCGCAAAAATGGCCAACTGGTTCAGCCGGATACCTACCTCTATGTGGCCAGAATAACGACTTCACATCAGGCGCCCATGCTATTAACAGGTCAAGTAACTATTTTGAGATGAAACGAAATTGGGGGATATATGCTTTGCTCTTGTTGATGCCCGTACTGGTGATGGGCCAGGACCCGCATTTATCCCAGTTTTATACGGCCGGTACCTTTTACAACCCGGCGGCCCAGGGCCGCTTTGAGGGGCAGTTGCGCCTCAGCGGCAGCTACCGCCAGCAGTGGGCCAGTGTGGCCAGTCCCTTCACCACTTCCTTTGCCCAGGCCGACTTCAACCTGGGGCAAATCGGTATGGGGCTGAGTTTGATCAACGACGGGGCGGGTTCTGCATCTCTCAACCACCTCAATGTACTGGCAGGGGTTTCCTACGAAATTGACCTGCAGCCCCACCACCACCTGGCCCTGGGCGTGCAGGCGGGCTTTATTCAGAAGAGTTTTAATCCCGATAAACTGAGCTTCGACAGCCAGTATGATCCCGATCTGGGCTTCGACCCGGGTATTCCCAGCGGGGAAATATTTCCCAATACCCGACTGACGGTGGGCGACGTGCATGCGGGCATGTTGTATCGCTACAAAGCCCCCTCGCCCCGCAGGTTGATGAAGGCCGAAATGGGCTTTTCGCTGGCTCACCTGAACGAGCCCCAGCTTTCCTTTTTTGGTGAGCAGGGGCAGTTGCCCATCCGGTGGGCCGTGCATGGCAGGTGGATGTTTTTGGGCAATGAGCGCATGCTCATCGGGCCTGCCCTGCTGTACATGCAGCAGGGTACCGCACGTGAAATCAACCTGGGCGCCCTGCTGGACTACGAGTTTGACCAGGAAGTGTTTTTGCATGCAGGCATGCATTACCGCCTTGGGGACGCCCTCATTCCCTACCTGGGTATGACCATCAACCAGTTGCGCTTTGGCTTCAGCTATGACATCACCAGCTCAGCCCTGGCTACCTACAACCAAATGCAGGGGGGCTACGAGCTGAGCCTTACTTATGTACTGGGCAAAGCACCTGCTCCCAAAACCAACTATGCGGCCCGCAAGCAGCTCGTGGTGGATACCGATGGCGACGGCATCAAAGACCACAAGGACAAATGTCCGGGCGTGGCCGGGCTGAAGAAGTTTTTTGGCTGCCCCGATACCGATGGCGATGGCATAGCCGACAGCCAGGACCTCTGCCCCACTGTGCCGGGCCTGCCCGAAAAAAATGGCTGCCCGGTGCTCGACCGCGACGGCGACGGCATCATGGACCGGAACGACATTTGCCCCGACCTGCCCGGCCTGCCTGCATTCAAAGGCTGCCCCGACACCGATGGCGACGGCCTGCCCGACAACCTCGATGCCTGCCCCAACGCTCCGGGCCTGCGGGAGCGCAACGGCTGTCCCAGCTCCGACATCGACGCCGACGGCGACGGCATACCCGATAAAATTGACCAATGCCCCACCGTACCGGGTCTGGCACAGTTTCAGGGTTGTCCTGATACCGATGGCGACGGCATCAGCGACCTCAAAGACAGTTGTCCCGACCTGCCGGGCCTGCCCGCCAACTTCGGCTGTCCCGTTCAGCAAGCCGACGCCGACAAGGACGGCATACCAGATGCCGCTGATGCCTGCCCCATGGTGGCCGGCCTGCCTGCCCTGCAGGGCTGCCCCGATACCGATGGCGACGGCGTATCCGACTTCAAAGACCGCTGCCCCATGATAGCTGGCCCGGCAGAAAACGAAGGCTGTCCCAATCAAAATATGGATGCCGATGGCGACGGCGTGCTCAACTCCGTGGACAAGTGCCCCTATGTACCCGGCCTGCCCGCCTTTATGGGCTGCCCCGATACCGACAAAGACGGCATCTCCGACCTGGAGGATGAGTGCCCCCTCATACACGGCCCCATTGCCAACAAGGGCTGCCCCCTCAGCGGGCAGGTACATGCCTTGCCCAAGGCTGCTAAGCAGCCTCCCCTGCCCGAATTCGGCCCCATACTGTTTGATACCGACCAGGCCGTGATCAAAGCAGCCTATTTTCCCATACTCAATGAGCTGGCTGCCTATATGCTGGAGCATCCCGGGCTGAAGCTACAGATTACCGGACACACCGACGACGAAGGCAATGAAGCCTACAACATGATGCTGGGGCAAAATCGAGCCAAAGCAGTAACCTATTACCTCACGGTAAGGGGAATAGACCCTGATCGAATCTCTTATTCCAGTCTGGGAGAAATCATGCCCGTGACCGACAACAATACTGAAAG
>RFHT01000526.1 GCA_003696835.1 Bacteroidota bacterium | reverse complement strand
GAGAATTTTTCCGGCACCCGGTCATATATGGCCTTGAATCCGCCGAAGATGCTGCCATCGGGCGATACGTGCTCCAGGGCAAACCAGGTGGTGATCAGCCCGCCTATAATGAGCAGGGCCACCTGCACCACATCGGTCCAGGCCACAGCTGCCAGCCCGCCCCAAAGCGAATAAGCCGCCGCAAAAAGCGCCAGCCCGATTACGGCATAAATGAGGGTGGAACCGTCGCCTACCCCCATGATGGTATTCAGGGCGGTGGCGCCCAGGTAAAGCACTGAGGTGAGATTGACAAAAATATACAGCCCAATCCAGAATACCGCCAGTATGGTTTTGAGGTTGGTGCTGAAACGCTTCTCTACAAATTCGGGTATGGTGTAGAGTTCCTTTTCGATGAATATGGGCAGAAAAAATTTCCCCACGATGAGCAGGGTGAGCGCCGCCATCCACTCGTAGGAAGAGATGGCCAGGCCTATGGCAAAACCCGAACCCGACATACCGATAAACTGCTCGGCAGAAATGTTGGCCGCGATCAGCGAAGCGCCTATCACCCACCAGGGCAGGGCTTTACCCGCCAGAAAGTAATCCTTGGTGTCTTTGCCACGCCCCGATTTGTCGCGTGATACCCATAAACCAAGTGCCACTATACCCAGGCAGTACAGGGCAAAGAGTACGTAATCAATCGAATGCATAGTTGTAGGTTTGCGTTGTACGTCGTCTTACCGGAGGCTGAATAAATGGGAAAAAATGCACTTTTACAATTTTTTGAATAAAATTATCGCAGCACTAATGCCCTGAAAACAGCTTTGCCCAATATTTAATTTGTCGTATGTTCAGGATATTTGCGTATATTTGAAATGTTGTTGCAAAAAGCACAAAACATCTGTTATGCTTTTGCAGGTTATTTTTTTAGTATTTATTTTTTTTAATCGTATGGTAATCTTTCTTTTTTTCATTATTCATTGGTACAGTTCACTGTTTTTCCAAACCTTTTTCCACCATCGCTACGCTGCTCATAAGATGTTCAGCATGTCGCCATTTTGGGAAAAAGTCTTTTATCTGGGTTCCTTCATCTTCCAGGGATCCTCTTACTTAAGCCCCTACGCTTATGCCGTTTTACACCGTATGCACCATGCCTACGCAGATACGGAAAAGGATCCTCATTCCCCCAGCTATGACGACAACCTCTTCGCCATGATGTGGCGTACGCGAAAAGTCTATAACGACATTTACTTCCGCAGGGCCAATATCGAGCCCCGTTTTACCAAGGACGTCCCCGACTGGACGCGCTTTGACCAGTTTGCCTCTGCACGCATCACCCGCCTGGGATGGATAGCGGCTTATGTTGCCTTTTATGCCCTTTTTGCCACCTCCTGGTGGATGTTCCTGCTCATTCCTATTCATGCAGTCATAGGGCCGGTACACGGGGTGATCATCAACTGGTTTGCCCATCGCTACGGTTACATCAATTTTCCCACTACCGATACCTCCAAAAACCTCATGCCCTTTGATGTGTTCATGCTGGGCGAGGGGTATCACAACAACCACCACAAATTTGGTGGCAGGGCCAATTTTGGCGTAAAGTGGTATGAAATTGATCCGGTATATCCCGTCATTCGCCTGTTTGACAAGTTGCGCATCATCCGCCTGAACAGGAGCCTGGCCCCGGCCTAAGGCAGGGAGGTAGCCCGCCTCCTGCTGGCTCACTGAGGCATTTTTGCAAACTTACTGCTATGTATAGATACCTGTGCATGCTTTACCTCTGTGGCTACACAGTGGTACTGGCTCAGTCGCCCATTTCGCGCATAGAGCCCCCCAACTGGTGGGTGGGCATGAAGCAGCCCGGGCTGCAGTTGCTGGTGTATGGAAAAGACATCCGGCATTTGCAGCCCGAAATTGATTACCCCGGCCTGCAAATCAGCCGGGTAATCACTGTGTCCAATCCCAACTACCTCTTTATCGATCTGCGCATTTCACCGCAAGCCCAAGCGGGCACCCTGCGCATACACTTTAAGGATAAAGACCAACTGGTGGCCACACACGACTACGAACTCTGGGCACGGGAGCCGGGTTCGGCAGGCCGGCAGGGCTTTAGCCCGGCCGATGTGATGTACCTCATCACCCCCGACCGATTTGCCAATGGCGATACCACCAACGACCAGGTAGCTGGTATGAAGGAAGGTCCCGACCGCAGCTTCAAAGGCGGCCGCCACGGGGGCGATATTGCAGGCATACGCCAGCACCTGGACTACATCGCCGGCCTGGGCTTTACGGCGGTGTGGCTCAACCCCGTGCTGGAAAACGACATGCCGCGCTACTCCTATCACGGCTATTCCACTACGGATTATTACCGGGTGGACCCCCGTTTTGGCACCAACGAATCCTACCGCCAGCTGAGCCGGGAAGCCAGGGCCAAAGGCATCAAGCTCATCATGGACATGATCGTCAACCACTGCGGCCTGGAGCACTGGTGGATGAAAGACCTGCCCACCCCCGACTGGATCAACCAATGGCCCACCTACACCGGCACCAATCACCGCCGTACGGTGCACCAGGACCCACACGCCTCCCGCTACGACCACCGCCGCATGGTGGACGGCTGGTTTGTGCCCAGCATGCCCGACCTCAACCAGCGCAATGAGCTCATGGCCACCTACCTCACCCAAAACACCCTCTGGTGGATAGAATATGCCGGCCTGGCCGGCATACGCATGGACACCTACCCCTACCCCGATGCGGATTACATGGCCGAATGGACCCGCCGGGTGATGGAGGAATACCCCAACTTCAACATTGTGGGAGAAGAATGGGCGCTGGACCCCGCCATTGTTTCCTACTGGCAAAAGGGCAAGCAAAACTCCAACGGCTATACTTCTGAGCTGAAAAGCCTCATGGATTTTCCTCTGCAACACTACCTGGTAGAAGCCCTCACCTCGGAAGAAAGCTGGAACAAGGGCTGGCGGCAGCTATACGAATGCCTGGCCAAAGATTTTCTCTATGCCGATCACATGAACCTGGTGGTTTTTCCCGACAACCACGACATGAGCCGCATGTATGCCCAACTGAATCGGGACGATGAGCTGTACCGCCTGGCCATGACCTTTTTTCTCACCGTGCGCGGCATTCCCCAGGTTTACTACGGCACCGAAATCCTCATGGCCAATCCCGGCGGTGGCGACCACGGCCTCATACGCGCCGACTTTCCCGGAGGCTGGCCCGGCGACGAAGTAAATGCCTTTACCGGCCACGGCTTGCGTGCAGAACAACTGGAAGCCAGGGAGTTTGTATCAAAGCTGCTCAACTGGCGCAAGCAAAAGAGGGTCATCCATCATGGCAAACTCATGCACTTTGCCCCGGAGGATGGGGTATATGTGTACTTTCGCTATGACGACACCGAAACCCTCATGGTCATTCTCAACAAAAATGAGGCGCCCTACGCCCTGGCCCTGGACCGCTTCGCCGAAATGCTGGGTAGTGCAAGCCAGGGCCGCGACCTGTTCAGCGGCAAAACCTACCTGCTCAACCAGCCCCTGGACCTGCCGCCGCGCAGCCCCCTGGTGCTGGAGCTTGAGTAGAAGCAGAAATTGGGCATCACCAGTTGAGGGCTTCGGGGGCCTGATCAAAAAGCGCTTTGAGTTCGGGTATGTGCGGGTGCTGACGCTTCATCTCAGCCCATACAGCAGGATGTTGTTTAGATTTGATCCCCTCAATCATATTGTTTAATTGTGTTTGCGGTATGCCGTTAGCTTTACTCCTGACATACTCCCGCAGCCGGGCGCGGTAATCCCCGTAGGCTTCCTTCCGGGCTTTGGGCAAAAGGTCCCGCTTGTTGAGCTTCAGCAGCTCAATGGTGTATTTGGCCCGTTTGTACGCCACACTGGAAGGGTC